>JAPPPH010000505.1:0-2250 GCA_028817635.1 Verrucomicrobiales bacterium
TGACCTGTTGAACGTGCTGCCGCCGGACATGGCGTTTCCGTTCAAGCCGGAGGACGGCAAGATGGGCGGCGAGCAGGAGGACGTGTGGAAGTTGGCCTCGTTGTCGCTGCCGTTCTGTCTGAACTGCCGCGAGGCGCCCGACTCGAAAAACTGGTTCTACGATAAGTCGATTAAGCTCTTCCGGCGGACGGACGACCCGGAGTTTGGCTATGCCCACGGAAACGTCGATGGTTACTGGTACCTGAACAACGACTACCATTTGCGCTCCGTGTACCTTGGGAAATTTGACCGGCCAACGCGCCTGCAAAACCTGCGCCTCGCCGGCCCGAAGGGGAGCATCACACTTGCCGCACTCGACCAGATTCCCGAGCGACTCAAGCTCACCGAGCATCGCGGGGAGGAAAAGGTTGAACTGACCGGCGAGGATCGCGCCGTCGCGATGCGCATCGTCAAGGACGGGCGCAACGGTGGCCGGAGCCTGAAACTAAACGTGCAGCCCGGGACGAGCCTCTCGGTGGTGCTCGACGGGCTGGACTTGAAGTTCGACGCCAACGACGAGTACACCCGAGTCTCCTACGACTACCGCGGTAGCGGCGCGGGGATGTTTTTGAATGAGTACACCCGGCCGCGCTACCATCGGGCGCACTACAATCGTGGCGGCATCCTCGTGCGCGAATCGTTGCGCGCCGAAAACTCTGGCGACGACTCGTTTGGCCAGTTCACCTATCGAAACTACTTTGGTGCGCACAGCGTCTGGACGCGGCAGACGGTGTTAACCGAGGAGGGCTATTTTGTCGTGCGCGACGAGTACCTGCCGGGGCCGGATGTCGATGGCTTTCAGGCGGCGCCCAACTGGATGCTTAACGACGAGGGCGACAGCGAGGATGCTGAGCGTCACTGGTACGACGCCCCTGCCATGAGTCACGCTTGGTGGCAGACCCAGCGCAAGCGTGTGCTGCTGTACATGCACCCGGATCGTCGGCTGGAGTTCGGGCAGGTGGCGCACCGGGCATCGCAGGATCTGGGTTATGCGGGGTTGCGCAGCACATTCGGCAGGGCCATCCTGCGCGAAGGCAAAAAGCAGGTTTGGTTGGCAGTGCTGCGACCGTTCAACGAGGGCGTGCATCCCCGCACGGTAGCCGCGTTGATTGACACCAAGCTGGCTAAAACCGGACAGGCACAGGCCACCATCGGCGGTGTAAGTGTGCGCATCAATCCGAATGGTGATTGGTCGGTTGTCCGGCAGTAGTTTTCGAAAAGTGAGAGTCGTTTGTTTTATCACTTGGCTTGGCTTGGTCGTTCCGGTTTCGGCAACGGAGAAGCCGCCCGTGGCGTTTTTCGAGCGGCACTGTCTCGACTGTCACGATGCCGACACGGCCAAGGGCGAGTTGAATCTGGAACGCTTGCTGGACTCGGAGATCACCGAGCACGCTGCGGAATGGGAGAGCGTTATCCGGCGGTTGACGGCCCGGCAGATGCCGCCGGCCAAGCGGAAGCGTCGGCCAAGCGAGGCGGAGTATGTCGATATCGTGTCGCGCTGGGCCAAGCCGCTCGATCGCTTGGCCAAGCGCGAGCCGACCCCGGGACGCCTGCCGGCGTTTCGCCGGTTGACCCGTACGGAATATCAAAACGCCATCCGCGATTTGCTGGGCGTGCAGATCGATGCCACCCGACTGCTGCCGAAGGACGAGGAGAGCCACGGCTTTGACAACATCACCGTCGATACGCTCTCGCCGAGTCTGCTCGACCGCTACCTCACCGCCGCGCAAAAGATAAGCCGCCTCGCCGTGGGCACGCCGCTGAGCCGGCCGGATGGATTCACGTTTCGCTTGCCGGCAGATTTCACGCAGGAGAAACATATCGAAGGCCTGCCGTTGGGCACGCGTGGCGGGGTGCTGCTGCCGTACACGTTTCCGCGTGATGGCGAGTATGAGATTCGCGTGCGCCTGGCCCGCGACCGCAACGAACACGTCGAGGGACTGCGCGGGACGCATAAGATGGACCTGCTGCTCGACCGGGCGCGACTCAAGCAGTTCACCATCAAGAAACTGAAGAACAGCGACCACGATGAAATCGACAAGCATCTTGTGATGCGTACGCGTATTGAGGCCGGGCCTCGCAAGGTCGGCGTGACCTTCCCGGCGCGTTCAGTTTCGCGGCTGGGGGACAGGAGGCCACCGAAAGAGGGGAGCTTGACAGGGTTAGGGCATCAGCGACGGGCGCCGTCGGTGTTACTGGAGGCGATCACGG
>JAPPPH010000505.1:2260-6427 GCA_028817635.1 Verrucomicrobiales bacterium
CTTCAACGTGTTCCGGCATCCGCGCCAGTCGCCGGCGGTTTTTCAGGTGACGATCACTGGCCCGTTTGACGAGGGCTTGGTGGGGCAGACGCCGAGTCGCAAAAAGATTTTTTCCGTCAAGCCAAGCGATCCCAAAAATGCGGAAGCCGCCGCCGCGCAAATCTTGAACCGGCTGATGAAGTTGGCCTACCGCCGCGAAGTGACGCAGAGCGACCGGGCGTCTGCGATGGCGTTCTTCCGCGAAGCAAAAGCGGAGGGCGGGTTTGAGGCCGGCATTGCCGCCGCGTTGGAGGCGGTTCTCGTGAATCCTTCGTTTCTTTTCGAATCGAAAAACCGGCTGTCGATGCGGCAGACGGCACGCAACCCTTGAGCGACGTTGACGAGGCCCGTCGGCGCCCGTTGCTTCTCTGGAGCAGGCTGCCCGACGAGACGCGGCTCGACCTCGCGATTGCCGGGCAGCGGAGCCAGTCGGGCGTGTTGGAAAAACAGGTGCACCGGATGCTAGCCGACCCGCGGTCCGGCAGCTTGGTCAACAACTTCGCGAGCCAATGGTTGCACCTGCGCAACCTCGCCGCCATCACGCCGGACCTGCGGTTGTTCCCGGATTTTGACGAGAACCTGCGCCGGGCGTTCCGCCGGGAGACGGAGTTGTTTTTTGAAAGTGTCCTGCGCGAGAACCGGAGTGCGCTGGAGTTGCTGAAAACCGACTACACGTTTTTGAACGAGCGCTTGGCCAAGCACTACGACATCCCGCACGTGTTCGGGTCGCGCTTTCGCCGCGTGGCGTTGAAGCCGGAGGATCAGCGTGGCGGACTGCTCCGGCACGGCAGCATTCTCGCCGTAACCTCGTACGCCACGCGCACGTCGCCGGTCATTCGTGGCCACTGGGTGCTGGAGAATTTTTTAGGCACGCCGCCCGGGCCTGCACCACCGGACGTGCCGACGCTGGACGATAACAAGGTCGAGGCCGACCTGCCGATGCGCCAGCGCTTGGCCAAGCACCGGGAAAACGCCGCCTGCGCCAGTTGCCATGACCGGATGGATCCGGTCGGGTTTGCGCTGGAAAACTTTGACGCGATCGGCCGCTGGCGCGACTTTGAGCGCGGAGCGAGGATCGATGCTTCCGGCGGCCTGCCGGACGGGGCGACTTTTGAGGGCGTGGCAGAATTGGAGCAAGGGTTGCTGAATCGCCCCGAGCTTTTCATTCGCACACTGACGGAAAAGCTGATGACATTTGCGCTTGGCCGCGGGGTGGAGGCGTTTGACGCGCCGGCGATTCGGCAGATCGTGGGCGAGGCGCGGGCCGATGATTTTCGATTGTCCTCCATTGTCTTGGGGATTACAAAGAGCGTTCCGTTCCGGATGAAACCAAGCGCCGAACAGCCATGAATTTCATCACCAAAAAATCGATCTCTCGCCGAACCCTGCTGAAGGGGGTGGGCGCCTCGTTCGCATTGCCGTTGCTGGACGCGATGATCCCGGCGGCGACCGCGGCGGCCAGGACGCCGTTGCACCGGTTGCAGCGGCTGGGCTACGTGTTCATGCCGATGGGCTGCGACCAGTCGCGCTGGACGCCCGGCAGCGAGCGCACTCTCGACAAGCTCTCGCCGATCCTCGATTCGCTCGAGCCGGTGAAGGACAAGCTCTCGGTATTCACGAACATGGAGCTGCGGCCGGCGTATCCCGGTTCGCATGCGACGTCGAATTCCTCCTTCCTCAGTGCGGCCAAGGCCAAGGTGACGGAGAGCACCGATTACTACCTCGGCACGACGGCGGACCAGGTGGCGGCCAAGCAGATCGGGCAAAAGACGCGACTGCCATCGCTGGAGTTGGCGATGGATTTGCTGCAGACGGTTGGCCAGTGCGACAACGGCTACGCCTGCGTGTATCACAACAACCTTTCGTGGTCGTCGCCCACCACGCCACTACCGGCCGAGGCGCATCCGCGGCTTGTGTTCGAGAATCTTTTTGGCGACGGCGGCACCTCCGCCGAGCGCCGCGCCGCCCTGCGGAAACGCGCCAGCCTGCTGGACTCGATCACCGCTGAGATGAAACGGCTGCAGAGCGGTCTCGGCGCGGCGGACCGCGAGCGTGTCTCGGGGTACATGGACTCCATTCGAGAGGTCGAGCGGCGCATCGAGCAGGCCGAGGTTGAGGCGCGGGACAACAAACTGCCGGATCTTGATCGACCACTGGGTGTGCCGGCGGCGTACGCGGATCATGCCCGGTTGATGTTCGATCTGCAGTTACTCGCGTATCAGGCCGACATCACGCGCATAGCGACGTTTCAAATCGCGCGCGAGACGAGCAACCGATCCTACCCGGAGATCGGCGTGCCGAATCCGCACCACCCGCTCTCGCATCATGGCGACAACCCGGAAAAGGTCGCGCTTATGGCCAAGATCAACGCCTTCCATGTTTCGCTTTTTGCCGAGTATCTCGGGAAACTCAAGGACACGCCGGAGGGCAACGGCTCGTTGCTGGACAACATGCTGATCCTGTACGGTAGCGGCATCGGCAACCCAAACGTGCACGACCACACCAACCTGCCGATCATCCTCGCCGGTGGCGCGGCGGGTGGGATGCGGGGCAACCGCCACATCCGCTACGATAACCCCACGCCGTTGGCCAACCTCCACCTCACGCTGCTCGACAAGGTGGGCGTGAAGCTCGACAAGTTTGGCGACAGCACCGGCAAGATCGACGGGCTGTTCGACACGCTGGCCATTTAATCACTCGAAGCCATGAAGCGCCTGCTGGGAATCCTGTTTTTCAGCCTGTCCATCCCGGTGGCAGGCTTAGCCGGTGAACCAAGCTTTCCCAACGCCGCTGAGTCGCGGGATACACAGCTCGTTAAGCGTCTTTTCAATAACGGGGCGGACGTTAACGCCGAGCAGGTGGATGGCATGACCGCCCTGCACTGGGCGGCCTACCACGACAATGCCGCGCTGGGCGGCAGGCTGCTGAAGAAAGGGGCCAACGCCTCCGTCAAAAACCGGTACGGCATCACGCCGCTGCACCTCGCGTGCCTCAACGGCAACGCCCAGCTCATTGGGACGTTGATCGAGCACGGGGCCGATCCGGACGACTCGATCAACGGTGGCGAGACTGCGCTCATGACCGCCGCCCGAACCGGCAAGTTGGAGGCGGTGAAAGTGCTGCTTCGCGCCGGGGCAGAGGTCGACGCCGAGGAGCGCAACAACCAGACCGCCGTGATGTGGGCTGCGGCTGAAGGACACACGGCGGTTGTCCGCGCATTGGTCGAGGCCGGTGCGGATTTTAACCGCTCACTCGGGCGCTCCGGCTTCAACGCGTTTTATTTTGCGATCCGAGAAGGCCGGACAGGGGTCGTGAAGTATCTGCTCTCCAAGGGCGCCGACGTAAACGGAGCCATGCGCCCTGAGAGCAACGGGCAGGACTACGCTCGTCGCGGAACCGGCCCACTTTTGTTGGCGGTGGAAAACGGACACTACGACCTAGCGGTGGTGTTGCTGGATGCCGGGGCCAACGCCCACGATGCCCGCACCGGTTTTTCCATCCTGCACGCGCTGACATGGATTCGACGGCCGGACATCGGCGAGGGCGCGGCCGGTGATCCCGCGCCGCAGGGCTCGGGCCGGCGCAACAGCCTGCAGTTTGCCCGCGAGCTGGTTCGGCGTGGGGCAAAGGTGAACTTTCAGCTCGAGCGAGGCCGCAGGGCTGGCGGTGCGCGCGTCTCCGAGATCGGGGCGACTCCGCTTTTCATGGCGGCAGATCGCGCGGACTTGGCCTACATGAAACTGCTGGTTGAACTGGGCGCGGATCCGCTCCTGCCCAACGACGACAGCACTACGCCGCTGATGGTGGCGGCTGGCATCGGGAGTCAGGCACCCGAGGAAGAGGCCGGCAACGAGGCCGAGTGTCTTGCGGCGGTGAAGTACCTCGTCTCGCTCGGTGCCAAGGTGAATACCGTCGACAATAACGGCGAGACCGCCATGCACGGAGCCGCCTACAAAAACATCCCGGCGGTGGTTCGTTACCTCGACGAAGCAGGGCACGACATTGGGGTATGGAACACGCACAATCGAAACAAGCGCACGCCACTGTTGATCGCCGAGGGTTATCGCCCGGGCAACTTCAAGCCATGCTTCCGGACCGTGGAGGCGATCACCAAGGTCATGCTTTCCC
>JAPPPH010000094.1 GCA_028817635.1 Verrucomicrobiales bacterium
AATGGAACTGTACCCGTGGAGACTAACCCATCGGGCAAAACGAAGATACAAGGGATGGCTGTCCCCAGCCGTCCTTGGTCGTCCAGGCGCGCTGGGGACAGCACGCCCTACCTTTCGTTTGATCCCTTCTCCCTTTCCCTCGCCGTCTCCCGCTGGGAGAGGGAGTCTGTGACTTTGCCCCGGAAGGCTCGCTCCGGCTGCCAAAAACTGGCATCCTCCGCGCATGACGTTGGGCTTCGGATGGGGCCGGTTGTTCCCCTTAATTTGCCTTGGCTTGCTCGGGCTTGGCCAAGCGCTTGGGGTCGAGCCTGAAGCGGAAAAGCGCCTGGTCTACGTGGTGCTCGAAGGCGAGCCGGCGGCGGATGTTGCGGTGCGGCTCCGCGAGCGAGGCTTGGCCAAGCGCGAGATCGCCGAGGCCACGAGACAGCGCATCGCTGAAATCGCCACTCAGCAGGATCAACTCGTTGCACGGCTTGGCCAAGCGCAGGCATCGATTGAGGCGCAGTTTTCCCGCTTGGCCAACGCGATCAAGGTACGGCTGCCGCTTGGCCAAGTGGAGCCGTTGCGGCAACTCGACGGCGTGGTGAATGTTAAGCCGGTCGCCCAGTTTCATCCGCTGACCTCGACCAGCGTGCCGTTCATCGGCGCGACCAATGTCTGGAATCTTGGCAAGCTATCCGCGACCGGCAAGGGGATCCGCATCGGGATCATCGACTCAGGTATCGACTACACTCATACGATGTTCGGCGGCAGCGGCAAGGTGGTTGATTATGATCGAAACAATCCCAAGCTGATCGAGAAAGACTCGTTTCCGACGGAGAAAGTTGTTGGGGGCTACGATTTTGCGGGAGACAGTTACGATGGCACTCAGGCGCCTCGCCCGGACAAAGATCCGCTCGACTGCGCCGAGAACAGTCACGGCTCGCACGTGGCCGGGATCGCCGCGGGTGTCGGCGTGCTCACCAACGGCGTGGCGTACGCAGGTGGCTACGGCAGGGAGTTGAACATGGGCAAATTCCTAATCGGCCCGGGTGTGGCTCCGGACGCCAAGCTCTACGCTCTGAAAGTATTTGGGTGCAAAGGCACCACGGGGCTGTCGGTCGAGGCGATGGAATGGGCGGCCGACCCTAATGCCGATGGGGATCTTGCGGATCGACTGGACGTGGTGAATCTGTCGCTGGGTTCGTCCTACACTTACCCCGAGTTTGAGAGCAACGCGGCTGGGCGTCTGGCCAAGTTGGGCTGCGCGGTCGTGCGTGCGGCTGGAAACAGTGGGAATAATTTCTATGCCCTCATGTCAATGGACGACCGGGAGATCACGGTGGCCAACTCGATGGACGACGGCATCGAGAATAATAGTATCGAGGTGACTTCACCCCCGGCGATGCGGGGACATTATGAGGCGGTCGAAGCCGGCTTCACACGAAGGCTTGAGGAGACCGGGCAGATCGCCGGAAAGCTGGTTTACACCGACCCACCACAGGCTTGTGAAGATTTAAAAAACGCCGGTGCAGTCAAGGGGCACATTGCGTTGATCGACCGGGGCGTCTGTTTTTTTCTCGATAAAGTCAAGCGAGCCAAGGAGGCCGGGGCACGAGCGGTGGTCGTGGTCAACAACGAGGGCGGCCCACCAATCGCGATGGGTACTCCAGGCGGAACGGTCGATATTCCGGCCGTGATGATCACGCGGCGCGACGGGTTGAAATTGAAACAACAACTTGAGGTCGGCGTGTTTGTGAAACTCGGTGGTGACGTGACGATCGGCGGCCCGGAGTTGGCGGATCAACTTTCGCCGAGCAGTTCGCGTGGCCCGGTGTATGAGATGCAGCGTCTGAAACCGGACCTGGCTGCGCCGGGGTTCAACATTCATTCCGCTCAGGCTGGGGGTGGGACACAGCCGCTTCTCTCTGGCGGCACGTCGATGGCGGCGCCGCACGTGGCCGGTGTGGTTGCGCTTTTGCTCGAACGTCATCCGGACTGGTCGCCCAACATGATCAAGGCGGCGTTGATGAACACCGCAATCCAGACTCGCGACGAAAACGATCATCCCTATCCGGAGACTCGCACCGGGGCGGGGCGAGTCAGTCCAAGCTTGGCTATCAGCACTCCGGTGGTGGCCTTCGATGCCGAGTCTCCGGAGCGGGTGTCGCTTTCGTTTGGCCTGCTGGAAATCTCGGAGTCGCACTTGGCCAAGCGCAAGGTGACGATCCGGAATTTGGGCAGCGAGCCGTGGAGCGGTTCCATTGCGATCACCAACACGCTGGCCAACGCCGGAGTCTCGCTGACGCCAATCGAAAATACGGTCACGGTTCCATCGCTTGGCCAAGCGGAAATCGAGTTGGAACTGAAAATCGATCCGGCCAAGGTGGAATTGCGATCCGACCCGACCACCCCGCCGGAAGTGAAAGGTGGGCCGAGGCATGTCGCGCAGGAGGCGTCCGGGCAGATTTGGGTTCACGGCACGGCCGCCTCGGTGCATGTGCCGTATCATTTGCTGCTGCGATTGGTTGGTGATCATCGTGTTGAGGAATCGAAGGTTGCCGTCAGAAAACCGGAAGGTGTGGCGCCCGTTACAATTCCGGTTGAGGGAGACAACTCACACCCGGCTCCGTTGGCCTCGGTGTTTCAGCTTGGCTACAAAAGCCCGAGCCGCCGCTACAAGGAGCGCGCCCGAGCCGCCCGCGATTTACGGGCGATTGGCGCGGCGTCCAACGCCGGTGATCTTGGAAGCGTCGCCGACTCGACCCTCTTTTTCGGTGTGGCGATGGATGGACCGTGGATCGTGCCGCAGTCGTTCCTGACGGATATCCAGATCGATCTGGACACGAATCTCGACGGAAAAACGGATGTGGAATTGTCCAACGGCTCTTCCGGGGACGTGTTGGTCTCCGCCGACATTACCGAACGCGAGCTGGCCGATGATGCCTACTACACACTCGTCGAGCATGTTGAGTCGGACGAGTTCAAGATCGCGGAGATACTCAATTTATTTCCCTCGTCGGAGCGGGATACTGCGCTGATGAACAACAGCGTAATGGTGTTTGCCGTGAAGGCAAAGGAGCTGGGCTTGACCGATGGAGGGTCTGCCATTCGCTATCGGTTCAACAACATTTACGAGACCACTCGATGGATACCGTTTGATGTGGGCAGGCCGGCGTTGCGAACTGCGAATCCTGCGCTGGATCATTCGCCGTACCATCCGGCCGATGCGCCAATCCGGGTCAGCGTCGATCACGATGCGTTCGAGGCTCACGGGATTAAGGCCGGTTCAATGCCGAAGCCGCTGTTATTGTTTCATCACAACACGCTTGAGACGCGGTTCGACATCGCCAGCCTGTATCAGGCTGACCCGGACAGCGACGGGGACGGGCTGTGGGACGACTGGGAGCTGACCTATTTTGAGTCGCTGAACGAAGCGGGGCGTTCGACGGATCACGACGGGGACGGCTTCACCGATGCCTCCGAGTTTGCGGCGGGCACCGATCCGACGGATGGCGCGTCGTTGCTCCGTTTTTCGATGCCGATCGCTGTCAAAAACGAAACGGTCGTGCTGCGTTGGGACAGCGTGCCGGGGAGGCGTTATCGGGTGGAACGCAGCAACGGCGATCCTGAAAATTGGACCGTGATGGCAGAAGGTCTTCTGGCCGAGTCAACCACGCTGACGCACACCGACCTGCGGATCGACAACGGTCGCCCGGTATTTTATCGGCTGGTCGTGGAGACGGATTGATGGCGGGATTCGAACGGCATTTGGCAGATGAACTTGAGGCGGTCCGGGAGGCGGGCCTGTGGCGAGAACTGCGGCGGATCGAGTCGATTCAGTCGAACCGTGTCACTATTGAGGGAAGGGAGTATCTCAATTTTTCCTCGAACGATTACCTTGGCTTGGCCGCTCATCCGGCGCTTGGCCAAGCGGCGAAGGATGCTGTTGAACATTTTGGCGTTGGCTCCGGGGCGTCGAGGCTCGTCTGCGGTTCGCTGGGGCCGCATCACGAACTGGAAGCCGCCTTGGCCGATTGGCTGGGAGCCGAATCGGCACTGGTTTTCTCCTCCGGCTTTGCCGCTGCGCAGGGGGCACTGATGTCTCTGCTCGGTCAGGGCGACGTGGTGATCCTCGACAAAAAATCTCACGCCTCGATGATCGATGCTGCCAAGCTGAGCGGCGCGACGCTGCGGGTTTTTCGGCACAACGATCTCGAGAATCTCGAGCAGCGATTGCAGTGGGCCGCAGAGCAGGGCGGGCGGGTGCTGGTGGCGACCGAGACTGTTTTTTCGATGGACGGTGACCGTGCGCTGTTGGCTAAAATTGTCGAGTTGAAGGACCGTTACGGTGCGTGGCTGATGCTTGATGAGGCGCACGCGCTTGGCTGCCACGGCGCGGGCGGGAGCGGCTTGGCCAAGCGCCTGGCCAAGCGGGTCGAGATTCGGATGGGGACACTCGGCAAGGCGGTGGGCGCGGCCGGCGGTTTCATTTGCGGTAGCCGTGGCTTGGTTGAGTTGCTGGTGAACAAGGCGCGCAGTTTTATTTTCTCGACCGCGCCCAGCCCGGCGGTCAGCGCGTCTGCCGTTGCTGGGGTGAAACTTGTCCGAGGCGAGGAAGGGGAGTCGCTGCGTGAACAACTTTGGCAGCGGGTGGAGGAATTGAGACGTGGCGTCGAGTCGCTTGGCTGGGGAGTTCCCGCCGAGCCAAGCGCCATCCTGCCGCTGATCGTCGGCAGTGAGGCCAAGGCGATGGCGATGATGGGGCAGTTGCGCGAGGCCGGTTTTTTTATTCCGGCGATCCGTTACCCGACGGTGGCGCGTAACGAGGCGCGGTTACGGGTGACCGTTTCGGCAAGCCACAGCAGCGATGATGTGCAGGCGTTGCTGCAAGCGTTGGCTCGGTGTGAAATTTGACCGTTCGAAAGCGGTCGCGCTTCGCTTGCCAACGTACTCCAAAGTTTATTCGTTGAAGTAGATCTTCAGATTGTTGGAGGCGCGGCCGGCGGCGATGATGTCCAGTTTGCCGGCGGCATTAAGGTCGGCCACGCGGATGTCTTCGGTGGCCATCTGGTTGTCATCGACGAGCATGCTTTTCCATTTTGTGCGCGCCTTGTCGGTGGGGTAGTAAAATTTGACGCCCACCTTGCCGGTGCGGCGGGTGCCGCGCCAGCCGGCCACGATCTGGTCGGCCCCGGACCCCATGAAATCGCCGGTGGCGAGCGCGTGTCCCTGGTCGAGGGTGTCGTCGATGATGTTGCGGTTCCACTTGCCTTCGCCCTTGGCTGTCGTGTAGATGGAAAGCTGTGAACCGTGCATCGGCTCGATGGCGGTCACGAAGTTGGCCCCGCCCGTGCCTCGGCCCTGCCGCACTTCACCGGTCGGGTTGTTGGAGATTTGTTGGCGGCTCCAGCTGTTGCCCTTGCCCCGCTGGAGTAGAAACGTGCCCTCCACGCCGCTGAGCAGCATCTCGTCCGCCTTGTCGCCGTCCCATCGGGCCACATCGAAGTTATGGCTGGCGTGCAGGTTGTCATCGATCAACGTGGTTTTCCAGGGCTGCCTTGGGTCGGTGGGCATGTGGTAGGCGAGGGTGCGCACTCCTTCCCCCTTGTTGGCGCGATTACCGCGGCCGTGCAGCGGCAACACGACGAGATCGTACGAGCCGTTGGGCGCTGCGAACCAACGCATGCGGTGGGTGGTTGGCTCGTGGTGAAGCTGAACCGGTGTCCATTTTTGCGTCCGGTTTTTGGGGGGGATGAGATAAAAAACGGCTCCGGACTTGGCGGTGTCGGTGGTTTCGCCCGGGTTCCACTGTGCGCCGGCCGCGATCTCGGCCCGCCCGTCGCCGTCGATATCTCGTACCGCAATGCAGACGTGGTCACGCTGGGTCAGGTTTTCTACAATGATGTGTTTTTTCCAGGAGGGATTCTGGTACCAGGCAATGTCGCGGGCATCGCACAGGACGATGTCCGGTTTTTTGTCGGCATTCATGTCAGCGATGGCGATGCCGTAGCCGATCCTGACCTTGTCATCAATCGTGACATGCCGGAACGTGGGCAGATCCGCCGCTTGGCCAAGCGCGGCCCCGCCGAGCAGGGAGAGAATGAGAACGTTTGATGCTTTCATGGTACGCCCGATTTATGAAGCCAAGCACCCGGAGAGGCAAGGTCGATCGCTAACTGTAAAAAGGGTCGAGTGGCTGATCTGCCCTTTAAGCGGTCATGACTGGGCAATGTACGAGCAGCAGGTGTCGGTTAACGCCGCAATTCCTGGTTTAACCTTTTCCTAAGGTGATTGGTAAAAAGAGTCTCGGTTTTGGCGTTATTTATAATGACCTTATATGCCTCTCTACCCTGCATTCAAAATGCCAATCAGTATTTTGAATAATGCATTTCTTCCGCAGCCCATGCT
>JAPPPH010000024.1:0-3021 GCA_028817635.1 Verrucomicrobiales bacterium
CCTATAAATAGGTTTGCACGTGACGTTATAGCCAAAGCCGGAGCCATGGCGGATAAACCACAATTCTTCGCCCGTCGCCGGATCGTAGGAATAAGTCGCCTCTGCCGCCGGGCTGATCAGTTGTTTTTTGCCATTGTGTTCGATGATGGCCGGAGTGGCGTAGGATTTTCGGTTGTCGTTTGGCTTGTTCTTTGGAGGAACCTGACCCGATTTGTAGGTTCGTTTCGTGATCCAGCGGGTCTTGCCGGTTTCCTTTTCGAGGGCCGCGACAAATTGTTTGTCCACCCCGTCGTACGTGAGAAACAGCAGGTCGCCATCGATGATGGGACAGGAGGCAGCGCGCACCCGGTGGTCGCAATTCAAGTCACGACGCTCCCAGAGTTTTTTCCCGGTTTTCGTGTCTAAACAGGCCGTTCCGTAGGAGCCGAAGTGCACGTAGATTCGCCCCTCCTCAATGATCGGGGTGGGGGTGGCGTGTGTGTTCAGGTGATTGAACTCGGTCTGTGGCTTGGCCACGTCGAAGACCTTGATATCGTGCACCTTTTTCCCGGTCTCAAGATCGACGCAAACGGCAAACACTTTGGAGCCGTCCACTTTTGCGGTTGTGACCCAAACCTGATCCTTCCAGACAACAGGTGAGGACCACCCGAGATCATGAATCGGAGTCCGCCACTGCACGTTTTTTGTACCGGAAAACTTGATGGGAAGGTTCGCCTCGGGAGCAACTCCATTATCGGGCCCACGGAATTGATTCCAGTACGAGTTGGCACTCAGGCTTGTGGGCATCGCCATAGCCAGTAGGAGCAGGAGAAAGAGATTTCTATTGGTCATGAAAGAAGTGGGGCTAGTGGTTTAAAATAAATTCCTTTGTGTTCATCAAGGCCCAAAGAAGATCCGTTAGGCCTTCTTCTGTTGATGGTGTGCCGCTTAGGTGTTTTTTGGCACGGGCAACCTCTTCCGGTCGGGGGAGGCGGTTTACTGAGCGAAGCCAAGCTTCGTTTATTAGCCTCAAAAAATCCTTTCGACCGCTTTCTCCCACCTCGTCAATCCAGCCGCTGTATTCGAGTCGCATGCGGACGAGGGGGTCGTTTTGAAGAAAAATAGATTGCAGCAGCGTGGGTTGATTCACGCGTTCACAATCGCAGTTGATTGCCCGATCCGGTTTGCCGAACACCTTCATGGCGTGAGTGCCCGCCATACGCATGGAGAGATGGCCTGTACCGCGTCGTTTCAAGTCGGTTCTCACCTTTTCCAATTGATCTGTTTTGGCTGTGGCCTGTTTCATTGCATCGTAGATGACCTCCGCAGGAATTCTGCGGGGGATGGCTCGGCTGTAATTTCGCAGGTCATCGCGGTTTGTTTTATTCGGGCGCCAACTACGTTGGTAAGTTTCGCTGGAGACAACTTGGCGATGTAACCACTTCATGTCGTAGCCGCTTTTGACGAACCCCCGGGCCAACCAGTCGAGCAGCGCGGGATTGCTCGGAGGATTGGAGGGGGTGAATTCATCGGTCGGCTCCACGATCCCGACGTTGAAATACCCGGCCCACACACGGTTCACGAACGAGCGGGCAAACCACGGGTTGTCCTCCCTCTTCAACCAATCCATGATTGGTTCACGAGGGTCTTCATCCCTGATTGTGACCCTGTGACTGCGCAGCAAGCTCAGTTCCTTTTCATCGGCAGACGCAGAACTGGAGGATCGTTTTTTCCGCCCTGTCTTGAGCATGGGCGAATCGAAGAAGTTGGAGAAATCTGCGAAGTCATTTTGTGTCCATTGATCAAAGGGATGTTTGTGACATTCGGCGCACTGCAATTGAATCCCCAGAAAACTATGCGCTACGGACATGGCTGTGTCCTTGGGTTCTTCCAAACTTTGCCGCGTCCAAAAATAGGGCATCCCATCACCGCTGCCACGGGATAAGTCCGCCAGCATGATTCCCTCGACCAACTCAACATAGGGCCGGTTGCTGGCGATCTTCTCATAAATCCAGTCGTACCATCTGGTTGCCTTTACGTATCCATCTTCCCGAGCCACCTCCAGCAAGCTGCTGATGGAGGTGGGATTGCATCCAGTGAAATCACACAGCTTGTTCGCCCACCAAGCTGCGTAGGAAGGGCGCTCCAAAAGCTCTTCAATCTTTCGGGGCCGTTTGTCTGCAGCTTGATCGGCTATAAAAGCCAACACTTCATCGGGAGAGGGAAGTGTGCCGGTAAGATCGATGCTGACCCTTCGGAGGAATTCCGTGTCCGAGCAGATGGCCGACGGGGTGATCCCGAGCTTGTTCAGTTTTTCTCCGATCAGTCTGTCGATGGGATTGGAATATTTTGTGACGTCAATCTTGGGATGATCCCCGGAGAGCGGCCGCAGGACGGGGATGGCCGCGATGCCGTTGTCATACAATGCAACGATGTGCGTGTCGCCTTTGCCGATGGAAGTTGCCAGTCCGGATTCGTCGATCTCGACCACGGCGTCATCATTGGTTAGAAATCGTGTCAAGGATGTGACGTTTTCCCGTACCCCGCCATCCCATTCGGCAACAACCTTGATTTGCACTGAATCGCCCGTGTTTGAAAATAGAATTTCAGAAGGCTCGAAGTGAAGATGCTTAAGTTTATTTGCTGTTTGGGCAGGGGCTAAATCCGACGTGTCTGGCCATGGCGCCCCTTGGGCGACCCACTGTTCCAAGTCCCTAATCTCATCCGCTTCCAGTTTGCGCTCGGGCGGCATTTGAAAATCGGGGTCGGTGTGCCGCACCGCTTCGATCAAAAGGCTTTTTTCAACATTCCCCGGCACGATGGCCGGTTCGCCGGATGCACCGCCGAGGAGCACATCCTCCCGGGATTTAAGCTGAAAATCGCCCTTACTTTGATTGTTCCCGTGGCACTCGTAACAGTTGTTCTCAAACAACGGCAAAATCTTCTCGGTAAAAAACGTGATGCCTTCCTCTGAGAATGCCGGCTTCGAAGACGATACGTTTTTTTCCGATATCAACATCTTCGCCCCCTTCGCCCCCGCCT
>JAPPPH010000024.1:3031-6367 GCA_028817635.1 Verrucomicrobiales bacterium
TGTATTCCCATGAAGCCTTTTCGATGACTTCTCCGCCGCGGTGTTTGATTTGTCTGGTTGGCTTGAGGAGAATTAGACTCTTTTGGGGTGCGGTCAGGTTGACCCGGTTCTCATCCTCTGAAGAGGCTTCCCCAAGCAGGGCAGCATGATCCTTTTGAAAATCGAATCCAAAAAGGGACAAGCGAAAATCTCCTGCGCCCTGAAATGAGCCGTGGCACTTTGCCGAGCTGCAGCCGAGTTTTCCAATTAGCGGGACGACGTGTTTTTGAAAATCAGGAACACTGCTGCTGTCAGGCTGGGTAAAGTGCAGTTCTACGGAAGCGTATTCTTCAACCGCTTTGCCGCTCAGGGCACCGAAAAGCAGAAAGACGATGAGAAGTGCAAACGCTTCTGTTTTTCTGGTTTGTTCCATCAGCACAATCGTCGGCGTGAAGTGCTCGATTTATGGCTCCAAAACTTCCAACACATCGGTGACTTCAAACATGTCGAAGGCAGCATTGCGATGAAGCATCCCGACGCGAATGATGTCGTTTGGCAAAAGACCGTTAAATTTGTCGGCATGGTCATTGTAAAAACCGCTTACGCGAACCCGCTTCCCCTTGATGCTCTTTGGGTCAGCAGCCTTGTTGGCATCGTCCACGCTTGCGACGTCATCCACAAGCATCAGTAATTCATAGCCGCCGCTTTCCAGAATTTTTCCCTTCAACGTCCCGGCAAATCCACGGAATGCCTCGGGAGGAACCCCATGGGCATCAGGGTTGAATGGCACGGCGCGCTCCAGCACGTTGAATTTATGCGCGAAAGAAAGTGTGCTGGTTTCAAACGAATAACCACTCGTACGGACCTTGAGCGTCTGCCCTTTTCTGATGAGCAGAAGGTTGTCCCTGAATTGCCCGGATACCCCTGTCACCTTGACCGTCTTGCCCATGATCGCATCCCGAATCTTCAGGCTGCCAAACCGATTCACCGTGGCGTAGTCGACATCCATGGTAAATTCCCCCAGCTCGATGTCCTTGGATTTCATCCTGCCGATGACGATGGAATAAAAATTCGCGGCCCCTCCCTTGCCACCCCTTTTTTTCATGGCGCGTTGATCGTCCCTGCCGATGATTACCTTCTTGGATTGCCCATCGTCAATCGTGATGGCAACGGGGCTTCTCTGATCAAGGGCATCAAATTGAGAGGTCAGACTCTCACCAGTGAAAGTGACCAAGGGCCATTTACTTTTATCCTTCTCCTTGGAGGGCACGATGATGGCGGCCTTGAGTTGTCCTTCATCATCTTTTCTGGTGCCGATATAAAACCCGTTGATTGTTGTTGCGGTATCGTTGGGTTTGCCGGACGCGGCGGCTTTGTATTTGGCCATAGCCTCTTTCGCGGTCATCTCGCCGGCATTCACGGCCGCCTTGAGTTTCTCCCCAAGCTCCTTGAGGTAAGCGGAATCCTCAGCGAAGACGCCGGAGGTCAACGCGAGGATGCCGGTGAATAGCAGGCAGGTTAAAACGTTTCTTTTTTTCATGATGTAAATTTACTTTTCCAAAGTTACGCCGTGGATAGCTTGGCCAGTAACAGGAAAACTATTTCTTTTTCTTCTGTTTTGGCACTTTGTTTTTGTCGAGTTTGCGTGCCTGTTTCAGGTCGGAGAGAGAGGATTTCAGCGCTTTATCATCCAGCCGGCTCAGTGCCTCGTAGGAGCGCCTGTTAATCAGGCCGTTCTCAAGCATGGAGGCAAGGTTCGCACGTTCGCCGGAAATCTCACCTTTGATCACGGCGGTTTTCAACTCGGCTGAGGTCTGGGAGATTTTTCCGCGGGCCAGTGACTCGTTGATCTTGGCCAGTTTTTCGGCGTCGGTTTTCTTCTCTTTTTTCTCTTTCCTATCCCGGTCGAGGGTCCGGCTGGCTGTCGGTTGGCGGCTGGCTGAACTATTCTGGCTGGTTTTTGTGACGGTCGATGCGTAGGCGTCGTCCTTGAAATTTAGCCGTCGCTTTGCCCCGTTCACCGTGAGGGTGACTGTGCCGTTCCTGCGGTCGATGGACTCGACACGGATATCGCCTTTTTGTTCGCCCTTGGCCAATTGCATGAAGCTTGGCTTGGCTGACTTGTCGCTTGGCTCGAGTACGGCAAGCGCGGCTCGTTCAATGCCTTTGTGCTTAAAAATTCCGGTGAGCTTGATGTCGCTTGGCTTTTCTACCTCCGGCGTTGCGACTGGCTTGGCCGAGCGCGGCTCCCTGCCGAGACTGAAGGCGTTGCGCTCGGGGATGACGCGGAATGGGTTGTCGCCATCAAATGCCGGCACGGCGCTTGGCCAAGCGCAGGCTGCGATCAGCAGCCATTGCAACTTGTAGCGACGTGTCTTTTGTTTTGGATCCATCAGGCTGCGTCTGGCAGGGGAAAACTTGCCTGAACCTCAGGCCGGTTTCAAGTGGGCGGCCAGGCGCTTGCGGGCGCGGTGCAGCCAGACTTTCACGGAGCTGACGCCCTGATCCATCACCTCAGCGATTTGATCGACCTTCATTCCCTCGGCGTAAAACAACCGCAGAGCCGTGAAGTGATTCTTCGGGAGCAGCCGCTTGGCCTGCACCCAGATTGCCTTGTGCCCTTCGGTTTCCATCAACGTGCAAAGGGGTGTCTCGTCTGTCGCAAAGTCGAACTCCTCGACCTGAGGTTTTTGTTTGCGATAATTGCTGATGGCCAGCCGGTTGGCGATGGTGAATACCCAGGTGGCGAACGCATAGTCCGGGTTGTAGCGCTCGAGTTTGCGGAACGCGGTGATGAATGTGTCCTGCAGAAGATCCTCGGTGAGATGATGGTTCTTTGTCTTCTCGTTGAGAAATTTGTACAGCGGGTTTTCGAAGCGCTCGACCAGTCGTTCGTAGGACTGTAGGCAGCCGCCCTGCGCGGCGATGGCCAGCCGGCGATCCTCAGCCCGAACTTCCTCGCGGCTGGGCTCGGTGTTTTCGTCGCGCTTGGGCTTTTTTGGGAAAGCGACGATTTCCGCCGAAATGACTCCACCTGGCATCTGGACGACGTTCGCAGGTAAGCTTTGCTTGGCCGGTGAGGTCTTTAGCGGAGCGGCCTCGTCGATGATGGATGCGCTGTAGTTCATTGGGCCACCTCCCTTGCGACGAACTCGACCTTGTGAATCTCCAACTCGGCGCTCTCTTTCGGGGCCACCAGCCAGATGTCGGTCAACTCTGTTCCAACAGCGGTGGGGCTCAGAGATTTGTCCAGCGGCACGAAGTCGCTGACCGGAATCTCGATCGTGCGAGCCTTGCCTGCTTGGCCAAGCTGGTCGCCTTCCAGTTTTTCCGTGTACTTGCCGAATAATCCGCCTC
>JAPPPH010000033.1:0-265 GCA_028817635.1 Verrucomicrobiales bacterium
GGGGGGGGGGGCGTCATCCCACCGACATATCTTTATCGAAATGGCGATGCCCAATTCGAGGCGATCGAAGAACGGTTAACCGCTCCTCCCTGGCCAACGCGATCGGTTGAGGACAACCTGGCCGACCTCAACGCTCAAGCCGCCGCGAATTTGCTCGGGACAAAGGCATTGCAACGCATGGCAACTGAGCACGGTTCAAACAAGATTGCGGCACACATGCGAAATCTGCACAACCGGGCTGCTGACGCCATCGCCAAACGAATTC
>JAPPPH010000033.1:275-5211 GCA_028817635.1 Verrucomicrobiales bacterium
CAATCGCTCCCCGCCGGCAGGCATCGTGCTGAAGAAAAATTGGATGACGGGACTCACCTGATCGCCGCCATCGTGGTCGGGGATTCAAAAATAAAAATCGATTTCACCGGCACGGATGACATTCACCCGGGCAACTTCAACGCAACACCCGCCATCGTTCAGAGTGCCGTCATCTACGTGGTGCGACTGCTCATCAACGAACCGGTGCCGCTCAACGAAGGGTTGCTCGAGCACGTCGAGATCACCCTCCCCCGTTGCCTGCTCAACCCTGAGTTCCCCGCAGACCCCGCCACGGCACCTCCGGTTGTTGGCGGCAATGTCGAGACGAGTCAGCGCCTCGTCAATCTGTTGCTCAAACCCTTCGGCATCGTTGCCGCGAGTCAGGGTACAATGAATAATCTGATCTTTGGCAACGACCGATGCAGCTATTACGAGACCATCTGCGGTGGCACCGGGGCCGGAACTAATTTCGATGGAGCCGACGGGCTTCATTCGCACATGACTAACACAGCCATCACCGACCCCGAGATTCTTGAGTGGCGTTACCCTGTCCGGCTCGAGCAGTTTGCGATCCGGCAGGACTCCGGTGGTCACGGGAAAAATTGCGGCGGCAACGGGATCGTCCGAGAGATGACTTTCACCGAACCGGTTTCCCTCTCGTTACTCACTCAAAACCGGACACAGGGGCCTTACGGTTTGAGCGGTGGCCAAGCGGGCGCTCCGGGCGAACAGTACTTGGCCAAGCGTGACGGGGAACTCATCCAATTAGACTCCACCGCACAGGAATCACTTGAGACCGGGGATCGGCTGATTTTGAAAACACCCGGAGGCGGCGGTTTCGGTAAACCGGAGACTCGTTAGCGGCCAAGCGCTTGGCCAAGCAGATGAAAGATTAAGACAGGATGTCGTGCACCACGCTGCCGTGCACGTCGGTCAAACGGAAGTCGCGACCGGCGTAGCGGTACGTCAGCTTTTCATGATCCAAGCCGAGGATGTGAAGGATCGTCGCGTGCAGATCGTGCATGTGCACCTTGTTTTCCACAGCCGTGTCACCAAGTTCATCCGTCGCGCCGTAGGAGATGCCGGGCTTCACGCCCGCACCGGCCAACCATGTGGTGAAGCCACGCGGATTGTGGTCTCGACCATCGGCGTTTTGTGAAAATGGCGTCCGGCCAAACTCACCGCCCCACCAGACCAGCGTCTCCTCAAGCAAGCCGCGCCGCTTCAGATCGGCCAACAAACCGGCGACCGGTTTGTCGGTGGCGCGGGCATGATCCATGTGCTTGGGCATGTTGCTGTGCTGATCCCAGCGTGGGTTGGTGCTCTCGTCGGCGTAGTTGACTTGAATGTAACGCACCCCGGACTCTGCCATTCGACGGGCCATCAGGCATTGCTTTCCGAAATCGTCCGTGTGTTTTTCGCCAATGCCGTACAGTCGCTTTGTTGCCTGATCTTCACCGGCGAGATCGAACACCTCGGGGGCATTCATCTGCATGCGCCAGGCCAGTTCGAACGACTCGGCCACGGCCTCCAGTTGATCGTCCTGCGGTCGATTGGCCAACTGAGCGGCGTTCAACTTTTGCAGCAAACGAAACCGGCGTTCCTGTTCCGCGCGCGGCAGCGAAGTGTTCACCGCATTGCGAAGTGTGGCTTCGCTGGCAGGCTGCCCTGCCTTGCCGATGGAGGTTCCCTGAAAGATCGCCGGCAGGAATGCGTTGGAATGATTTCGCGGCCCACCTTTTGAGCCGGACGGCTGCAGCGTCACAAAGCCGGGCAAATTTTGATTCTCCGTTCCCAACCCATACGTCACCCAACTGCCGACGGAGGGCCGAATCAGATTGGTCGCACCAGTGTGCAGGAACAGTGTCGAGGGACCGTGTGCCACGCCCTCGGTGTGCATCGACTTGATGAAGCACAGGTCGTCCACCATCTGGGCCGTGTACGGGAACAGCTCGGAGACGTGCTGACCGCATTGACCGTACTGCTTGAAGTCCCACAGCGGCTTCATCAGCTTCCGCTTGCTCTTCTTGCCAAACGTCCCGAAGCGCACACCGGTGAAGTCGTAGTCCCTGCCGTGATTGCGATACAACTCCGGCTTGTGGTCGTACGAATCCACATGACTCGGCCCGCCGGCCATGAAAAGAAATATCACGCGCTTGGCCCGCGGCGGAAACATTGGCTGCCGTTGGAGCAGCGTGGATGGGACGCCCGCCTGTGCCTGTTGACACAAACCGGCCAAGGCCAACGACCCGAAGCCACAGGCCGTCGTTTTCAACATCTCTCTGCGAGAAAGCGGTTGCACGGCGAAATGATAATCTAACTCAGCCCGGCGTCAATCCAAGTATCTGAACTGAATACTGGATATCAGCGAATGCGCCAGCGATGCCCAAGGGCGGTTTTCCTCGCTCGAAACCGCATCCGACACGAACGCCATGGCAACTTCCGCCTCGGCAGCACTGGGTTCGCGGCCAAGCGTCAGTCGATAAGCGAGGCGCACCCGCTCGGCATCGGTATGGCCAAGCCGCTCGATGCGCTCCCCGGCACGCTTGGCCTCTTTGTTCACAAAGGGGCTGTTCAAAAGATACAGCGCCTGCGTCGGCAGCGTGGTCTCGTTACGGCGACCGGTGACGACGTTCGGGTTGGCCACGTCGAACGCCTCAAACACCTCCATCAGCGTGTTTCGAAACAGCGGCACGTAGACACTCCGCCGCACGGTGTTGAACTCGTAACCCCAGTCGTACTGCGAGAACTTGCGGATCGTGTAGCCGCCCTGTTGATCGCTGAGTTGGCCGCTGATCGCGAGAATGGAATCCCGAATGGCCTCCGCAGTGAGCCGCTTGCGATTGGCACGCCAAAGCAGACGGTTTTCTGGATCCGCCGCCAAGCCGTCACTCTCACCGACCGAGGCGAGCCGATAGGTTCGGGAAAGGACGATGTGCCGGATCATCTCCTTCACCGACCAGTTGTCCCGGGCGAACTGACCAGCCAACCAGTCGAGTAATTCAGAATGACTCGGTGCCTCGCCCATTACGCCAAAATTATCAGTGGTGCGAACCAGCCCCTGCCCCATCAGGTGGTGCCAGATGCGGTTGACCATCACGCGGCGCGTCAACGGATTTTCATCGCTGGCAATCCACTCGGCCAATTCACGACGACCACTTCCGGCCCTGATTTTCGCCTGGGCGTCTACCTGCCTGCGGCTGGCCACCTGAAGAAATCCGCGCGGCACAATCGGCCCCTTGTTTCGGATGCCTCCACGAATATGCACGTGCCAGTCGCTCACCTCTTTTTGATCCTGCACGGCCATCGCCTTGGGCGAACCGGCCGGCTTGGAATTCTTCAATAACTCCACGCGCTTGGCCAAGCGATCCACCTCACCCCGCAGCTTGGCCAAGCGGGATTCGAGGCCAGAATCCTTGTTCAAATTCATGAGCGGAATAAACGCCACGGCATCTGCGATTGTCACGTCCTTCGTGCCGGCATTGGACACGGTGATTGTCGCCTTACCTTCGTCGAATCGGAACCGGCCAAGAGCCTTAAAATTATTGCTGATCGGCGGCACCTCACGCTGATTAATGTGCAACGTGGTCTCGCCCCCGGTGTGGGCGATCGTCACTGGCACCTTCTCCGAGCGATTGGTTCCGTGCGTGTAGCCAACGCGCACCTCATATTCACCGGCCTTTTTCAACTCGGCCGTGAAGATCACCTTCTTCTGCCCCTTCCCCTCGCCCTTGTCGTGGATGTAGTTTTCGCCGTAGAAATTCTTGTTGCTGGTCGACTTCATCCATTCGCCGATTTTCTCCGCCTGCGGGTTATCGACAAAAACACCCGCCCTGCCGGCAGCCACCTCGACCTTTTGCAGTTCTGTTTTCGCATCCCTCAACGCGGCGTTTGATTTTTTCGTCGCCTTCGAGTGCTGGTCAATCTTCCGCTGCACCTCGGGCGACGGGGACAGGTTACGCTCCACCCAACCGGAGACGTTCCCCGGCACAAGCGACTGGGTGCTACGAAATATCCCGGCCATGGCGTAGTAGTCCCGGGTGGGGATCGGATCAAATTTGTGATCATGGCAACGGGCACAACCGATGGTCATCGCGAGGAACGCCCGCCCGACGGTTTCGATCTGTTCATCAACCACCTCCATCCGCAGTAACTCCTTGTCCTGCAACTCATAATTGTGAGGGCCAAGCGCCAGAAACCCGGTCGCCACAAATCGCTCGTTTTGTTGAGCCGCAGTTCCCTCCGGCAACAGGTCTCCGGCGATTTGCTCTAGAATGAATTCGTTGAACGGCTTGTCGCTATTGAAGGCATCAATGACATAATCGCGGTAGCGCCAAGCGTTTCGAAACATCAGGCTGCGCCCGCCGCCGCTGCTCTCGGCGAAACGGGCCACATCCAGCCAGTGTCGCCCCCACGTCTCACCAAACTGCGGCGAACTCAACAGGCGATCCACCAAGCGTGCGTATGCCTCCGGGGAGGTGTCGGCGAGAAATTCATCCAACTGCTCCGGCGTGGGAGGCAACCCGATGAGGTCAAAATACAACCGGCGCACCAGCGTCTCCGGCTTGGCCAGGTCGACCTGCCTCACCCCCTCCTTGGCCAAGCGGCTCAACACAAACCGGTCGATCGCACCAAGCGATTCCCCTTGGCCAAGCGCCTCATCCACCTTTGGCACCGGCGGTTGGGTCACTGGACGAAAGGACCAAAACCGGCGCCCCTTGGCCAAGTCGATCTCTTCACTTTTCTTGGATACCTGGCCCGACCGCGGATCGGCCGCCCCCGATTCAACCCACTGGGCCAAGGCCACGCGCTCAGTCTCGGTGAGCCGATACTTGGGCGGCATCTTCAAATCTCCATCGGCATAACTCACGGCCCGAATAAGCCGGCTCGCCTCCCGATCACCGGGCACGATCGCCGGCCCCGAATCGCCTCCCAT
>JAPPPH010000033.1:5221-22083 GCA_028817635.1 Verrucomicrobiales bacterium
GCCCCCCCTTGGCCTTGCCCCCCTCGGTTGAGTGGCATTCGTAACAGTGCTTGTGAAATAGCGGTCGGATCTGCTTCTCAAAAATATCAAACTCCTCCGCTTGGGCACTGGGCGAAAGCACCGCACCGGCAGCAAGCAACGCTGCTACCACCGATACCAAACCGTATGGATGTGACTTTGAATCCGCCAAAATACCTCGTCGCGAAACTAGGCCACGGGCCGGCACAAATCCAGCCCCGAAAACCGGGCGTGCTTGACCGCGCTCCTTCACCCAGCCAGCATTGGCGCCCGACTTCAACCGATGGCTTGGCCCAAAAAAAACCGCCTACTGCTTTTCGCCCTGTTCTCCGTGGCGCAGTGGACATGCTGGGCAGCCGGCTCACCTGATTTCAATCGCGACATCGCACCGCTGATCGCCAAGCGCTGTCTCGAATGCCACAACGAACGGGACGTCAAGGGCGACGTCAATCTCACCACCCACGAAGGTTTCAAAAAGGGAACCCAGAACGGCCGTCTCATGCTGGACTTGGTTCGCAAGGGGGAGATGCCCCCCAAGCAAAAGGGTCTCTCCCAAAAGTTGCCGGACGACGAAACCCGGCTCCTTGCGGCCTGGGTCGAGTCCGGTGCCGCTTGGCCAAGCGACCGGGTGCTCGACCTGTACGAAGCCACTTCCGATGTTCGAGCGGGCCGGGATTGGTGGTCGCTGCAGCCAGTCAAGCGCCCTGCTGTTCCCGGCTTGGCCAAGCACCCGATCGACGCCTTCATCCGGGCAAAATTAAGGGAGCAATCCCTGACACCAGCCAAGCGGGCGGATCGTCGTACACTCGCGCGCCGGGCTTACTTTGACCTGACCGGCCTGCCGCCTTCCCCCGATGAAATGGAACAGTTCCTCACGGACACCGCACCGGGCGCCTGGCCACGGTTGATAGACCGACTACTGGCGTCTCCCCGTTACGGCGAACGCTGGGCTCGGTACTGGCTCGATCTCGTCCGGTTCGCCGAGACGGACGGCTACGAACGGGACAAGCTCAAGCCGAACATCTGGCGTTACCGCGATTGGGTGATCAACGCATTGAATGACGATATGCCCTACACGCGGTTTGTTGCGGAACAACTCGCCGGAGACGAGATCGCAAATCGAACGGAACAAAGCGTGGTCGCCACCGGCATGATTCGCGCCGGCACGTGGAACGACGAACCGAACGACCCGGCCGACTACCTTTACACACGGCTCGAGGACATGGTGCACACAACGACCTCCGCGTTCCTCGGGCTCACCGTGAAATGCGCCCGATGCCACGACCACAAATTCGATCCCATTTTGCAGAGCGACTACTACCGAACCGCCAGTTTTTTCTGGCCCGGCCAGATCGGACAGGCCAATCAAGGCGGCCCGACCAAGGAGCAACTGGGTTTCGATGTCTACGGCTGGACAGATTTGAGTGCCACCCCCAAGCCGATCCGACTGCTTCATCAGGGCGAACGTCACAAACCGGGGCCGGAGGTTGCGCCCGGTTTTCTCTCAGCGGTCACGGCGCTCGACAAACCGCTCGCCCCTCCGCCGGCCGACAGCAAAACAACGCATCGGCGGCTGCAGTTCGCCCGCTGGATCACCGACGCAGAAAACCCGCTCACGGCCAGGGTGCTGGTTAACCGTATTTGGCAGCATCACTTCGGGCAGGGTCTCGTGCGCACTCCGAACAACTTCGGCTTCAAGAGCGATCCTCCGACGCACCCCCGGCTACTCGACTGGCTGGCTGCGGAGTTCATGCAACCCACTGTCGATGACGGCCCGGCCTGGACGATCAAGCGACTGCACAAACTCATCATGACCTCGGAGACCTATCAACAGGCGTCGGTTCATGCCAATGAGGCGGAGTATGCGGCGATGGATTTCACAAACCGTAACTGGTGGAAATTCCCTCGCCGCAGACTCGACTCCGAGGCGCTCCGGGATGCCATGCTACGGGTCAGCGGCCAACTCAACCTCAAGATGGGCGGCCCCAGTTTTCATCCCCGAATGACCCGCGAGGCGCTCGAGGGACTCTCCCGCAAGTCCGGCGACTGGCAGGAATCCAGCGCGAACGAACGCGCACGGCGCAGCGTCTACATGATGACCAAGCGCTCCCGTCTCCTGCCACTGATGACGACGTTTGACTTCCGGGACACCACAGTCTCGTGTGGCCAACGCGATGTCACCACCGTCGCTCCGCAGGCGTTGGCGTTGTTGAATAATCAATTCGTCCATACACAGAGCGAGGCCTTGGCCAAGCGCTTGGCCAAGCACACCGCCGACCGGGAGAAACAGATTCAACTCGCATGGAATCTCGCATTCAACCGCCAACCCACTCCAACCGAACTTGGCCAAGCGCTGGAGCATCTTCACCGACAACAGGCACACTTCGATCCCAGACAGAATTCTCAGGGGCAACCGACTCCTCCACGAAATCCCGGCAGCTTGGTTGGGCTGGAACTTTGGTTGCGGGCGGATACCGGCTTTCAAAAAGATGCCGACGATCGAGTAAAATCATGGTCGGGACGCAGCCCCAAACGATTCACCGCCCGACAGGCCACGCCGGGCAAGCAGCCGATCTGGGTTAAGGATGCCGCCGGAGGCCACCCAGCTCTCCGCTTCGACGGATTGGACGACGCGCTGGTGATCCCGGAGCAGGTACTGCACTCGCAGCATTTCACTCTCATCGCAGTGGCGAATCACACAGCGGAAAACGGGTTGCGTGAAATCTTCTCCAACTGGGGAGAAGGCGGAGGCAGCGGCACGTCACTATTCCTCGGGACAAACGGGGCAACCCAGATCCGCTTGACGGATGCCTTCAACACAGCCGGCCATCTCAGCAACCCGCAGTCGCACTTTGGGTTGATGGCGATGAATTCGGCTGACGGTGCGGCCACGTTTCAAAACGGTCATCAACTCGCCTCAACCGCATCCCTCCCTACGCGAAAACTTTTGCAGCCGTACACCATCGGCACACAGGGAACCATCAACGGCGAATACTGGCAGGGAGACATCGCTGAGTTGATCGTCATAAACCGGGAACTGAATCAAACGGAACAGGCAGGGGTCTGGCGCTACCTCGCCGAGCGCTATGGTATTGTGACGGAATCCGAACCGATCAACGATCCGGGGCACCTCGCATTGGCTTCACTGTGCCACGTTCTGCTGAATGCGAATGAGTTCATGTACATCGACTAACCCTCACTCTTCCGGCGGCCATCGTTTGAATGGGGTGGTCGGTGAGTTGGGTGATTCCTCTCGGAATTTTTTCCACTTGGCTCGTTGATCCAGCTTGGCCTCCCACGAGGCGCAGCCTGTCATCCCCAAAAACACCATCCCACAAACCGTCGCTGAGAGAACCTGTCGAATCCGCATGCGGGAACTGTGCCCTTGCCATGCCGACTGGCAAGGTTTTTGGGTTCGCTCCGGCCTTTACTCATCCGCACGTGGTAGTAAGTTTGCCGCTGAACGACACCGCTGAACCGTGCCCAAGCGTAACCCCAACCCATCGAGTCAGGTTTTCCCATGTGGACAAACCCGCCGTGAGTTTGTGTGGGAGATGGGGGCCGGGTTCTCGGGATTGGCATTGGCATCGCTGCTGGGGGCAGACGGTTTTTTTCCGCGTCACGCCCGGGCGCTTGGCCAAGCGGAAGCCGGGCCACTCCAGCCCCGCAGCTCCAATTACTTCGGCAAGGCCAAGCACTGCATTTTCCTGATGATGAACGGCGGCCCCAGCCAGGTGGACACGTTCGACTACAAGCCGGAGTTGCAAAAGTACGCCAACAAGTCGCTGCCGCAGGACAAAAAATACATCAACTCCGGCGGCCGCCGCGGCGGCTTCCTCACGCCGAACTGGCGGCCCTTCCGCCCGGGAGGCCAGAGCGGTCTGCTCGTCTCCGATTATTTTCCGAACGTCCGCCGACACGCCGACAAACTGGCGGTGCTCAAGGCGTGCCACGCCGACAGCCACGCGCACGGCTCGGCACTGGTTGCCATGAACACCGGCAGCACGTTCATCGGGCGTCCGTCCCTTGGCGCATGGTCCGTCTACGGTTTGGGCACGGAAAACCAAAGCCTGCCCGGTTACGTGGTGATGCTCGACAAGCGCGGTGGTCCGATCTCCGGCCAACCCAACTGGTCCGCCGGCTTCATGCCCTCGACATTTCAGGGCACGCTGTTCCGGCCAAGCGGCAACCCGATCCTCGACCTGAAAGGCCCGGCACACCTCGACGACAAGGCACAGCGACGACAACTCGACCTGCTGGCCAAGCTCAATCAAAAACATCTCGACGAACGCCCCGGCGGCCGGGAGTTGGCCGCGCGGATTCAGTCGTACGAACTCGCCTACCGAATGCAATCCGAAGCTCCCGAGGCGGTGGATTTGTCCCGGGAAAATCAGGCCACCCGCGATATGTACGGCATCGGCCAACAGCCGACCGACGAGTACGGCCGCAACTGCCTCATCGCCCGACGACTTGTCGAACGCGGCGTTCGGTTCATTCAGCTTTACTCCGGAGGCGGACACCTCGAAGACACCTGGGACGGCCACGAGAGTATTGAGAAAAACCACGGCCTTCACGGTGCCGAGGTGGATCAACCCATCGCCGCACTGTTAACCGACCTCGAGCAACGCGGGCTGCTCGACTCCACGCTTGTCGTGTGGGGCGGCGAATTTGGCCGCATGCCGTTCAGCGAAGGCAAAGGTGCGCCCGGCCGAAACCACAACCCGTACGGCTTCTGCATGTGGATGGCCGGCGGCGGCGTGAAGGGCGGCATGAGCTACGGGGAGACGGACGAATTTGGCTTCGAGGCCGTGGTGAACAAAACACACGTTCACGACATCCACGCCACCATCCTGCACCTCATGGGCATCGACCACGAGGCACTCTCCTACTTTCACCAAGGCAGAAAAGAGACTCTCACTGATGTCCACGGAAGAATAATCCGGGAAATCTGCGCTTAAAAAAACGCTTGGCCAAGCGTTAGACTTTTTGGGTTTGCTGGACGCCCAACTGGATGAGCTGCTTCGCCTTGGCATCCGTGCCGGCCTCGGCGTAGATGCGGAGGATGGGCTCGGTGCCGGAACCGCGAAGCATCAGCCAGGCGCCGTTCTCGGCAATGTATTTCACACCATCAAATGTTTTAACCTCGGTGATGGGCGAGCCAGCCAGCTTGGCCGGTGGATGTTCAGCGCAAAACTTCATGAGCGCGCCACGTTTTTCCAACGGAAAGTGTGTGTCCAGACGGTCATAACGATGAGGCCCGAATCGTTTTTCGAGCTTGGTCAACAGACGATTGACCGTGGTTTTCTCTGTTGCCAGTAGCTCAAGCAGCGCTAGGCCGGCGAGGATGCCGTCGCGCTCGGGGATGTGTCCGTGAAACCCGATCCCACCGCTTTCCTCGAAGCCAAGCAGGACATCCCCCTTTTGCATCTCGGTGCAGATGTACTTGAAACCCACCCCGGTCTCGAGCAGTTCCAACCCGTACGCCTCGCACATGCGATCGACCATCGAGGTGGTCGTCAGCGCCTTGATCACCCTGCCTTTTTGTCCGCGATTCACGCTATAGTGATGCAACAGGAGGCAGATGATCTGGTGGGTGGTCAGGGCGTTGCCCCGGCCGTCCATGCCTCCCACGCGGTCGGCATCGCCATCGGTGACCAGGCAAATATCGTGAGGATTTTTTTTGAGATACGCCGCGCTTGGCCCGTAGTTATGGACGATTGGCTCGGGATGGATGCCGCCAAAAAACGGATCGTGCTCGGCGTTCAACGTGGTCACCCGGCACGTGGTGCCATCGAGGATCTTTTCAAAGGCACCCGCCCCCACTCCGAACAGCGCATCGTGCGCAAAACGCAGGCCGGACTTTGATATCAGGTCGAAATCCACCTGCCGGCAGATCGCCCGAGCGTGAGGCGCGTTTAGGTCTTTCTCTTTGAGCAACCGCTTCCGCTTCGCTTGGCCAAGCGGGAGAGTTTTTACCGGAGTCGCACCGAGCAACCCCTCCACCGCTTGGCAGGTCTCGGACGGAGCAGAGCCCCCGTAGTGCCCCTTCAATTTAAATCCGCAAAAACGAGCCGGGTTGTGGCTGGCCGTCAGCACAATGCCGCCGACTGCCTTCTCAGCACGCACCGCAAACGAAATGGCGGGCGTCGGCGAAGGGGCCGCTCCCAGCACCACTTCAAATCCGTTCCCGGCAAAAACCTCCGCAACTCGCTCGGCAAATTGATCCGCTAGAAACCGTCGGTCACAACCGATCACCACCCGCTTACGGGTTCCCCTTGGGCGATGTTTTTTCCAGTAGTCCGCTGTGGCCTGCGCGACCCGCTCGACGTTGGCAAAGGTAAAATCCTCGGCGATTACCGCACGCCATCCGTCGGTCCCGAACTTGATCGCCGACTTGCTCACTTTTGATACCCCTCGCTCACCTGCGTGACGGTCTTATGCATTTTCTTGACCGCACGAGTGAGGCTCCGCTGCCCAAACAACGCCGACCCGGCAACAAATGTGTCCGCCCCGGCTCGGGCGCATTCGGCCGCGGTCTGCAGGTTCACGCCGCCATCCACTTCGATGCGAAAGTCCAGTCCCAGTTCCTCGCGCCACTGGTAAACCTGTTGAATCTTGGGTACGCATTCCTCGATGAACGATTGTCCGCCGAAACCGGGGTTCACCGTCATCACCAGCAGCAAGTCGATCTTTTCAAGGTAAGGTTTTACTTTTTCGATGGCCGTGGGCGGGTTCACCGCGAGGCCAACCTGTTTTCCGATGGAGCGAATCTTCCAGAGAAGCGATGACACCTGATCCTCCAGTTCCACATGAATGGTGATCAGGTCGGAACCGGCCTTGGCAAATGGCTCGAGCAAAATCTCCGGCTTCGAGCACATGAGGTGCGTGTCGAAAAAGAGATCGGAGTGAGGTCGTGCGTTGGCCACCACCTGTGGACCGAACGTCAGGTTCGGCACGAAGTGGCCGTCCATCACGTCGAGATGAACCCAATCTGTTCCGCTTTTTTCGACCCGCTTGAGTTCGCGTGCAAATTTGCTGAAATCGCCCGCGAGTATGGAAGGCGCAATGACCATGCGCGGGACAACCTAAGTGCCGCTTGGCCAAGCGGCAAGATGTTACACGCCGAGGCGCGCCATCACGCGGGTCATCTCGATGGCTGTCTGCGCCGCCTCGACACCCCGGTTGTGACCGGAGTCGAGGCAGCGTTTTTTTGCCTGCTCAACATTCTCCAGCAGCAGCACTTCGTGAATCACCGGCAGTGTGTGATCGACTTGTAATTGCATCAGCGCATCCGTGACCGCCTGGCCGATGTGCTCTGCATGCGTGGTTTCACCGCGCAGGATGACCCCAAGGCAGACGATTGCGTCCACCGGCTTGGCCAAGCGCAAAGCGAGGGCCGAGGCCACCGCCGGGATCTCGAATGCGCCCGGCACCCGCACGACCTCAACGGTCGCCTTGGCTCCGGCCAACTCCGCCTTGGCCGCGCGGAGCATGGAATTAACATACTTCGCGTTGTAACGGGATGCCACGATGGCGATACGCCGTCCCGCCGCTCCGCCACCTTTGGTTTTGGCTGCTTTTTTTAACACAGGTTAATCGACCAAAAATGTCCCGGTGGAAGCGGATGCCTTGACCTTTTTCGGCAGCGCCTTCGGGTCAAATCTCAACACGAGCGAATGTTTTCCAGCCGCCAACTCGGCGGTGATCGCCCCGGTGTTCTCGACGACCTTGTTGTCGATCCAGACCTTTGCAGACTCCGCCCCCTCAAGGCTCAACGTAACTTTACCAGCCTGTGCCAACTCGAATTCCGTACCGGCGTAAACGCCAATCACACCCACCCAGCGGCCGGCGTTGGTGCCCTGCTTGAGCATGTCGTCGGTGAGCGTCCCGTCGACCAGCGAGTTGACCGCCACCCAGCGGTTACGGTTGATTCCACCGTCCGCAATACGGTCATCACCGAATTGCTGGTCACGGTGATTCGCCGCGCGCAGACGCCACACGCGGGCGACGTTGCCCTTGGACGCGTCAAACGCCCCCGGCTTACCCAGTCGGCTCAGGAAACTGAACATGTCAATTTGATCCTGCCGGTCCAGTCGGTCGACCAGACCGGAGGGCATCAGCGAATTGCCCTGTGTCTGCTTTTTGACATTAGCCTTGGCTACCGTTGTGCGCTGGTTCGCCACGTTGCGCAGGATGAGATCGTTTTCGGTCTGGCTTTCCAACATCCCGAATAGCACCTGATTGTCCTTCGTCTCGACCACCAGCGAGTGGTAGCCCTCCTTGATTTTTCGATTCGGGTAATAGATCGACTCGACAAGGTAATCGAGCGGCGCGCTGGCACCAATGGAGGTCAGGTCCGGCCCTACTTTTCCGCCAGCTCCGCCGATCGCGTGACAACTGACACAGCCCAACTCCAACTTGCGATAGACCATCTCACCCCGGGCAGGATCGCCGGTCTTGTCGACCGCCTTGGTGAGCGCGAGGATCTCAGCCTTCGACAAAGTGATGTCCTCATCCTTCAACCCAGCACTGCGCGGCAGCGCGAGGGAAAGTGTCTGCATATTTCGGCCGCCCTCGCGAATCGCCCGCAGGCCGGCCTTGGCTGCGTCCTGCGAAAAACCGCTCTCCGGCAACGCCTTGACCAGTGCGGCATCGGCATTCTTCACGCTCAACAACGCCCGCCACAGGCCAAGCGCTTCCTGTTCATCTTTAATCAGGTCAAGCGCAGCGATGGCGAGCGGCGCAGCCTGATTGAAGTCAATCATCGCCAGTGCACCCACGGCCATGTTGCGCGTCTCGGCGTGTTGCGCTTGGCCAAGCGGACGCAGCGCGTTCTTCGCCTGATCACCGCCGGTCTCGCGGATGGCGTTGATCGCGGCCTGTCGAACATTCGTCGCCGTGCCCTCGGCACCGGCCAGCTTGGCCAGATCGCCAAACTTCGCACCCAGCCCCTTCCACGTTCCCGCGAGGCCAAGCGCGGCCACCTGCACCTCGCTGTTTTTGCTGTTGATGAATTCGGCAACGCCGGCCCGGTCGACGTCGGGGCGCAGGTTGCGCGACCGCGAAGCATTGCCCAGCGCGGCCAACGCCCGAGCCTGCCCCTTCTCGGAGAGCTTGCCTACCGTGAGTTGATTGTGGAGTTGCTGCAACTCGGCTTTCGTCCCGGCGCGGCCAATGATCTCGATCCACGAACCGTCTTCCGGGATGATTTTACCCTTTAAAAAAACGCCCAGCACTTCGCTGGCCTTGGCGGAGTCGACTGTCTTGAGCGCGAATTCCAGTTGTTTCTCGTTACCGTCGGCGGTCCATTTCCCCTCGCGAACCATGTCGAGCCACGGCTCCTCGATTTCGTTCATGCTGAGCCAGGCACCGTACTCCAGATAGTTGTCGGTCGGTTTTTCGAAAACACTCAACGCCGCCTTCACCATGTCGTCGGACTTGGTTTTTTTGTTCGTGATCGACCGAAGCGCGGCGAGGCGAACACGTGGGTGCTCGTCGGTGACGCGCTTAGCCAAGCGGGGCGAGGCATCATCAACCTTCGACTGCCACTCGTTTAACACCTGAACCGCCGCCGTTCGGACTCGGCCGTCCTCAGCCTCGAGTAACTTGTCGAGCAACGACTTATTGACGACGTCCAGCCCCTGATAAATCCACAACCCCTCGAGCAACGCCTGCTCGGCGGTTTGTCCGGCCACCCATTTTTCGAGCGCCGGCAGCACCTTCTTTTCGCCGCGCTCCTTGAGAACGCGACGGGATTTTTCCCGTTCAAAGCCGTTCACGGAGGTCAGCTTGGCCAACAGCGCCTCGGTGCCCAGTTTTGTCAGGTCGGTTTTCTTGACGAGCGGACGTCCCTTGTACGAAACGCGCCAGATACGGCCATGCACGTGGTCGCGGCGTTCGTCGCGGAAATCGACTTCGCCGTGCTGAATGATCGGGTTCGACCAGTCGGCGATGTAAAGTGCGCCGTCCGGTCCCATCTTCACATCGATCGGGCGGAAGGTGACGCTCGGCGAACGCAGCACATCCGGCATCTCCTGCGTAACGTAGGTCGATCCCTTTTCGCTGATGTCGAATCGAACAATGCGATGAGCCCGGAAGTCACAGGTAATCGCGTCGCCCTGCCAGTCGTCGGGGAAATGCTCACTGCGAACCAGTTCCAAGCCACAAAACTTCGGATACCGGCCCGGACTGACACTCGCGAGAGTCTTCGGCGCACGGGCGTAGGTAAAATACATCGCACCGGGCACGGCGTAGCTCAGGCCTTGCCCGCCCGCGCCATCGGTCACGAACGACTGGCCGAACGTGTCGTAATGGTGCCCCCACGGATTGCAGAAACCACGCAGGAAAATTTCACTCTTCAGCGTCTCGGGCCGCATCCGCCAAACGCCGCCGCTTTCCAACCGCAACACCTCGTGCGGTGTCTCCATGTGGGTGCGAATGTAAATCGACTGATTAAAATAGAGCCGCCCATCGAATCCCCAGCGCAGTGTGTGCAGGATGTGGTGCGTGTCCTCGGTGCCAAACCCGGCGGCGATCACCTTGCTTTCATCCGCCTTGCCGTCCCCGTCGGTGTCCTTGAGGTGCAGCAGTTCCGTGCTCTGCCCCACGTACACACCGCCGTCTCCCGGCTCGATGCCGGTTGGGATCAACAGGTTGTCCGCGAACACTGTCGACTTGTCCGCCTGGCCGTCGTTGTCGGTGTCCTCCAGAATGATCACCTTGTCGGTCGCCATCTGCCCGGGAAGAATCTGCGGATACACCTCCGAACTGGCCACCCACAGTCGACCCTTAGCGTCGAAGTTCATCTGGATCGGCTTGGCCAAGTGCGGGTTTTGCGCGAAGAGCTGAATCTCCAGCCCATCACCAAGATTGAACTTGGGCAGCGGCTGCGGCTTGAACGGCTTTTGCTCAATGACCACCTCTTTTTGAGGATCAGTTTTTTCGGCCGGTTTGATTTCCTCCCACTTCGCTGCAGTCATGAACTCGTACTTTCGCGACTGGGTTTTATTGAGCGCGTAAATCTCCTGTTCCTTCTCCTTGATCAACGGGTCAAACATCGGGATCTCCTTGAAATTATTCCCCTGCTCATGCTTTCGGAATCCCCAAAGGTATGCCTGATTTTGAGGACGTGACCGGTGGAAATATAGCTCGTTTTTGTCAACGATCAGCTTGCGAATCTTTTTCCCAATCTCAATGTCCGGCCCCGCGTCGATGTAAGCGCCGCTGCCCCATTCGGTGGATGGCGCGGTGAGAATTTCCTTTCCGTCAGCCACGAGTGTGAAGCGGTTTTCCGAAAGCCCCTGAACCTGAATCCGGCCAATAGAAGTGCGGCCCCGCACGGCGTCTGATCTCTTTTCCCCGCCAAAAAACGGAGGCAGCGATTCCATCTGGCCGGTCAGGGTAAACTTGTCACCGGAGCGGGAGATGTTCGAAAGCTTGATTCCGTATCCGCCATCCCGCTCCTTGCCATCCTCAAGAACGCTAAACCGGAACGTCGACGAAAGGTAACCGATGGAAAACTCCGTCGCCGCCGCCATCGTCCAGTATCCGTACTCGTTCAGGTGAATGCCGTCGCGCGTCAGCGGCGGTACAGACGTATCCCGTCGTCGCTTGAGGAAACGGTACAAGTCCACAAACCAAGCGTCGTGTTCCTTGGCCAAGTCCCCGATTACTTCGCGGTACTTCTCCAAGTTGACGTTATGTTCCTCGCCGTCGGGCAGTTTACCCCCGAGATCTTCATGCGCGATGGGGCTCAAAAAAACCAGTCGCAACCGATTCTTCTTCGCGGCGTTGGAGCTGCAACCAGCCTTCGTTGGCTGGCTCGTGACCGGCCTGGCGGGTTCCCAACCCGTCACGCGCGATGCCGGCCGGGGTGTCACCGGTCCAACCGATGTTCCGGAAATGGAGTGACTTACCCTGATTTTGAACCGTGAGCCGGTACTCGAGATAACCGTACTTTTGCATCTGCTCGATCAGGCCGTCCCCGACGAGCATGATTTGGTCGCCGCCAATCAAATTGAGCTTCGCCTGCTTGCGCGGAAAAGACTTGAGCGTGCGCCTTGGCTTTAGGGATGTGGCCGGTTTGCGGGACGGCTTGGCTTTCGGCTTTGTCGCTTGGCCAAGCGGAACCGGTTTCGAGGTGGCAGTCGGCTTGGCTTTCGGTGGTGTAGGCTTCGGGGCAACGTTCAGCGGCACTGGTTTGGATGTTCCCGCCGGCTTAGCCGCTCCCCCGAGCGGCACCGGCTTGGAGACGGTCTGCTGTTTCGGCTGCGGCAGTTCCTTGGGTACGGGCGGCTTGGGCGCTTGGCCAAGCGCTTGGCCTGCAAAGGAAATCGCCGTTGCGAGTAATAAAAAACGGATTGGTTTCATTGTCAGCATCAGTCGTTACTTGGAAAAAATGGCTGCCTCGATGGTCTCTGCCATCACCTTGGCTCCGGCGGCGTTGGGATGAATCTTGTCCGGGAACATTTCTGGCTTACCACTCAGCGCAGCGTAGAGGTCGATGATCGGCAGCCCCTTGCGCTTGGCCAAGGTCTGCACTTGCGGGATGACCCCCTCGACCACCCCTTTTTCACTGATCCCCCAGCGCGTCTGGTAAACCGGAGCCGGCGAGCAAAGCCATATTCTGGGCTTGGCAGGTAACGACGCGAAGTGATCAATCATCGCCTCGTAATCGGCGGCGTACTCCGCACCATGCTTCCAGTTCTGCGGCTTGGTGTCGTTGGTTCCCAGTTTGATGATCACCACGTGAGGATTGAATTCTGTCGCCTGCTTGAATGCGGGACGATCCCAGTAACTAAAGTCTCCCTTTTTCAGCATGGTCGCGCCGCTCACTCCAAAGTTTCGTACTTCGAACTTTTCCCCCAACGACTTGCCTAGCACGAGCGGGTAGTTGTGATTTTTGCGATCCTTGATGCCAGCGCCGTATGTGATGCTGTCCCCCACACAGGCCACCCGGATCGTTTCATCGTAATCTGCAGGGTTCACCTTTTGCAGACACTTTTTCCCCATGGAGACACACCCGACCCCGGTGATCGCCAGCGACACGACAACAGTACTCAGAAATAGACGCTTCTTCATTTGAAACCGCCCGATGAAACGCAATCCGCCGGCCAGTAGCAAGCTGGGTTTTGCTTGGGCCAAGGGCGATTGGCCGTTAGCGTGTCGCGCGATGAAGGTATTCGTCACGGGAGGCGCCGGCTACATCGGCTCGATCTGCGTGGAGCAACTGCTCGACGCCGGCCACACTGTCGTGGTGTTCGACAACCTCAGCGAAGGGCACCGCTCCGCTGTGGACGAACGCGCGATGTTCATCGAAGGCTGCCTCAGCGACCGCGAGACCATCCTGAACGCCGTAGCCTCAAACCAACCGGAGGCCATCATGCACTTCGCCGCCAACGCACTCGTCGGCGAGTCGATGACCAACCCCTCCAAGTATTTTCGAAACAACGTGGCAAACGGCATCAACCTCCTCGACGCCGCCGTCGAGGGAGGCGTCCGGAAATTCGTGTTCAGCTCCACCTGCGCCACCTTCGGCGTGCCGGAGACGATGCCGATGACCGAGGCGCTGCCGCAAAACCCAATCAACCCCTACGGCGAAAGTAAGCTCATTTTTGAAAAACTGTTGCGCTGGTATCAGGAATTGCACGGACTGGAATTCGTTGCGCTGCGTTACTTCAACGCCGCTGGAGCGAGCGAAAAGTTCGGGGAGCATCATCGCATCGAGACGCACCTTATTCCCAACGTCCTCAAGGTCGCGCTGGGTCAGGCGAAGGAATGCAAAATCTTCGGCACCGACTACCCCACCCCGGACGGCACCTGCGTTCGCGACTACATTCACATCATCGACCTCGCGCAGGCGCACATGCTGGCGATGGAGCCGGGTAAAAACGGATACTACAATCTCGGCAACGGCGAGGGCTACTCCGTGCGACAGGTCATCGAAACCTGTGAACGGGTCAGCGGCAAACCCATCCCCGCCATCGAGGAACCGCGCCGCCCGGGTGATCCGCCGCGACTGGTCGCCGGCGCTCAAAAGGCCATCGATGAACTGGGCTGGAAACCGCAGTTCGCTTCGCTTGACCAAATCGTCGAGTCCGCGTGGCGCTGGCATCAGGCCAACCCAAACGGCTACCCCGATTGATTCCCATGTCACCCAGTCAGGACTACATCGAAAAATGCAGGGGGTTGGCCGACACAGTCGCCGCCCAAATGAATGCCATCCAGCAGGCTGCCGACTGGTTCACAGAGAGCATTCTCGCCGGACGGATGGTTCACCTGTTTGGCTCCGGTCACAGCCGGATCATGGTCGAGGAAATGTGGCCGCGCTACGGGTCGTTCGCCGGCTTCAACCCGATCGTTGAGTTATCGCTCACGTTTCACAATCAAGTCGTCGGGGCCAACGGCCAGAGGCAGGCGATGTTCCTCGAGAATACCCACGGCTTGGCCAAGCGCATCCTGCGCAACTACGACCTTTCCGGAACCGACTCCGCCCTCGTCATCTCCTCCAGCGGCTGCAATGTCGTCCCCATTGAAGTTGCGAAAGAGTTTCAGGAACGCGGGATTCGAGTCGTCGCCATCATCAGCCGCGAGCACTCCGAAGCCAGCAGCAGTCGGCATGAGTCTGGCAAAAAACTACAGGACTTTGCCGATCTCGTGCTCGACACCGGTGCCCCCGTTGGCGATGCGATGACTCCCATCGACGGCATGGACACTCCGGTCTCGCCCGGCTCAACCGTCGGCGGCTGCATGCTCGTCAATGCCATCAAGGCCGAGGTGGCCGATCGCCTGGCCAAGGCCGGGCAACCGCCCAAGGTACTCACCGCCGGGGCCATCGTCGGCAGCGAACGCGCCACGGAATTGTTCGAGGCCGCCTACGATGAGCACGCGCGCCGCTTGGCCAAGCTCTACGAAAACCTTGGCACCGACTGACACTTGGCCAAGCGCTGCGCTTGAAGTACCGGCCAAGCGCTGGTTCAATCGCCTCACATGAAAGAGCAACCACTGCGCACCACGGTCATCGGCAGCTACCCTTTCCCCGGCTGGCTTGAGTTCGCCTGCCAAAATCTCGAGGAGTTTGGTGAGGCCGACCGCGAGGAGATGATCGACGACGCCGTCGTCGCCGCGGTGCACGACCAGTCCAGCGCTGGGCTGGATGTCATCACCGACGGTGAACAGACCCGGCTCGATTTTAACCTGTCGTTCTACGGATACCTCGAGGGCATCGACCTCGAGTCCGCTCCGCCACGACGGTTTGGCCCGCCTGCCCACGATCAACGCGGCAAACACAAAATCTCATGGCCGTTCGAGGCTCCGAACGGGCTCGGCACGGTGGACGACTTCAATCGCCTGCAACGCCTCACCGAAGGCAAAGCCACGCTCACGGCCAGTGTGCCCGGCCCCTATACACTCTCCGGCCGGCTTTTGCCCAATCGACGTTACCCCGACCGCTGGGCAATCACCGAGGAGTTGATCCCAATCGTCCGACAGAGGAGTTGATCCCGATCGTCCGACAAGAATTGGAGAAGTTGGTGGCCGCCGGTTGCACCGAGATCACCGTCGACGAGCCGTCGATGAGTTGCTACGCGCACAAGGAGGATCCCAAGCGATTTGTCGACATCTTCAATCGCACAGTAGAACCAATCGTCGGCGAGTGCCGTCTTTCGACTCACCTCTGTTTTGGCAACTACAAGGGCCGCGCTGTTGGGCTACGCCGGTACGCGCCAATGTTTCCGGCGTTTCTTGATTTCAGCGTCGATGAACTGCACCTCGAGATGGCCAGCCGCGAGTTTTCCGAACTCGAAATCATCTCAGAGGTCGCAAAGACAAAAGACGTCGCCGTGGGAATCATAGACGTGAAAAGCTACTACATTGAGACGCCGGAGGACGTTGCCGGGCGTGTCCGCCGCTGCCTCGAGCACGCCCCGGCAGACCGCCTGGCCTTCGCCCCGGACTGCGGCCTCAGCCAGACCGCCCGCTGGGCAGCCAAGCAAAAGCTGCAAAACATGGTCGAAGGCGTCGCGATCGTCCGCAAGGAACTCGGCCTCGCATGATCAAACCGGCTCTTCAGGGGGAAGCCTTTCTTGCCGACGTCCGCAACGCCGCCAGCGACCGGGACACGCTCCACCTCTGGTGGCTTGGCCAGAGCGGTTTCCTTGCCCAATGGCGTGGGGAACACCTCCTTTTTGACCCCTACCTGTCCGACTCACTCACCCGCAAGTACGCCGCCACCGACAAGCCGCACACGAGGATGACCGAACTGGTGATTGAGCCGGAGCGGCTTGACTTCATCGGAGTCGCCACCTCTAGCCACAACCATACCGACCATCTCGACGGCGAAACGCTGCTCGCTCTCATGCAAACTAATCCCGAGATGGAACTGCTCGTCCCCTCGGCCAACCGCAGGTTTGCCGCCGAGCGCCTCGAGGTCGACCCGGACCAACTGCGAGCCATCGATGTCGGCCAATCTATTCGTCTGGGAGAAATTGAGTTGCACGCCGTTCCGGCCGCCCACGAGAGCTTGGCCAAGGACGATCGGGGTCGACACCACTTCGTCGGTTATGTGGCCAAGCTTGGGCCGTGGACGATTTACCACAGCGGAGACACCATCCCCTACGACGGCATGGAGGAGATATTGCGCCAGTGGAAAATCGACGTGGCGCTGCTCCCCATCAACGGCCGTCTGCCCGAACGGCGGGTTGCCGGCAACCTCTGGGGTCGCGAAGCCGCGCGCTTGGCCAAGGGGATCAACGCCGGGACAGTCATCCCCTGCCACTACGAGATGTTCGAGTTCAACACCGAGTCCCCGGAGGAATTCGAGGCTGAGTGCCAAGCGCTTGGCCAAG
>JAPPPH010000509.1 GCA_028817635.1 Verrucomicrobiales bacterium
CTCGCCTGGGCCGGAAACGTCGATCCCAATTTCCATGATAACCATTACCTCGCTCCAATCCCCGTGGCCGACACCCGCAGCGAAGGCTACGTTGATCGCTGGATCGTCTACGGCCGCATCAAGAAAGAGCAACTCTTTACCGCCAAAGAACTCACTGTTGATCCCGGTACGAAATGCACCATCAAAGACGCCGGCGCCTGGAGCGGTATCTGCGTGCAAGGTAAAGGCACCATCAACGGTCAACCGCTAAACAGCCCCAAGCTCATTCGGTTTCATGAGTTGACCGAGGACGAGTACTTCTGCACTGAAGCCGGCGCCAAGGCGGGGGTCACCTTCGAGAACACCAGTGACACCGAGCCACTCGTACTTCTGCGCTATTTCGGCCCAGAAGTGAACAAAGATGCCCCGAGCATCGGCGACTATCGCAAACGCAAGTTCGACTAAGGTATATTTTCGAAGAGACAGGGACGGGTGATGCATTCTGCTCGCCGTCCCTGTTTTTTTTGAAAAGCACCTAATAAAATTCGGATGACTGCGTCGTATCTAAAATGGCGTTTTTGTTGCGAAAATGAGCGACTCTGACAGACAGGCGAATGAACCCACCCTCGAGCAACTGGAAGCCCACGTGGTGGCCATGTTGTTGGGGGAAACGAGTTCTTTTGAGGAAGCCCAGTTACGGGAGCGATTGCGTCAGGATGAGCAATTGACCAAGTTCAGCGAGGAGATCCAAAAAACGCTTTCGTTTGTCTCGGAGTCGTTTGATTCAGGCCAAGCGAAGAAAACCAAGCCAAGCGCTATTCGGCTAAATCGCGCCCGTCGTCGGGTGCTAAAAAAGAAATTTAGCGAGAGTTCGCGCTTGGCCAAGCGCGAAATAGCGCGCCCCGATTTTCGGCGAACATTGTGGGCGATTGCTGCCGTGCTGGCTTTGCTGTTCGTTGTATTTGGTGTGATTTTCCCTTCGCTATCAAGTGGGCGTGTTGGGATTGACCAATTGGCGTCGGCAAAAACCACTGCAGAAGTTCAATCGGCCAAGCCAATGGCGAATCAGGTCGAGTGGGCCAGCGACAACGTGCCGGTGACCGTCACGACGGCCCCGGCTCCGATGCCGACTCCAGAGCCGGCAACGCAACCCTGGGCCGATAACGACCCAGCAGAGATGGAGGGTGAATCGGTGCCGGATTCGATGCCGTCCCCCGTTGCTTCAATGCCTCAATCTTACAGCATGGCGATGCCGGTTCCCGTTGATCAGGCGTTCGGAGTTGTTCCAAGTGAAGAGCGACCTGTTGCTGCGGCGCGTCAATTCGCGACATTGGCGATGCCGGATAGTGATGGTGATGGCGGCGATGATGATAAAGCCCCAAGCACCGCGTCGCTTTTTGTTGGCGGAGCGGTCATCGCCAACGAAAGTGGAGCCACAAAACATTTCGGGTTCAGTAATGCGGAAAGCCGAGAAACCGGTGCAGCAGGTCATGTGGAATTGTTTGAATCACTTGATTTCTCTGGGGCGGCGTCAGCCCGGTTTGGAAAAAGAGATAAGTTGGAGATCGCTCCCGGCAGCGCGCCTTCTCCTTCGGGAGGTGCGGGGGCTAGAGTGGGCGGTGCGACCGCTTTCGATTCCGGCGTGGTGCAGCATAGTGGAGAAAAAAACACCGCCATGCCCGGATACGCCACCGGTGGTCTGCCAGCCATCACTGAAAGTTCGATTTCGGACGAAGAGTCGAACAGGGACGCTAACGGTTGGTACTATCAGGGTGCCAACGCCAATCGCCCTGCCGGACCCACCACGCCCGGTCAATCGGTTACCCGGTCGGCGGTTCAATGGGATACGAACGCAACCGTTGCTTCTGGCGGTGACCGTTGGAGTCGATTTCGGGGAGGGGAACGCGCTGCTAAGACGGGCGAATTATCCTCGGCTGAGACGGCGATGCCCATGGGCATGATGGGAGGCTTTGGCGGCGGCCGCTTTGGTGGTGGCAAATACGCTGGCACCGCGCAGCCAAATCCCGCCGAGGGCTTACGTGGCGATGTTGGTGGCGGCGCAGCTTCTCCAGCCCCCGTGGCAAGGCCACCTCGCCCATCGGCCCCACAGCGTAAGGCCCGAAGCATGGCGGTGACTTCAGGCAATGCTGCTGCCGGTGGACGATTGAACTGGGCCGGGGTGGTAGAATACGAAGAGGATGCAAGGATGGCCGTTAAGCCAGCGGAGACCGCCAAGAATCAGGTCACCCGGTATGACCGCGAGGTCGCGCCTGCTTTTGGAGAGGATAATTTTGATCAACAGTCAATTCGCGGTCTTAAGGCCGACTTGAAGTCGAATCTCGAGTTGGACGATTACGCACGGGTGACTTCAGAGGAAGTTGAGGAAGAAGGGCAGTCGGAAGTTCCCATGCTCGGGGATGTGCCGATTAACGGACGCATGTTCCGCGCAAATCGATCCACGGTTGATGAAACCAAGGCCTTACCCAAGGGAGGGCAGGCTGTGGCGGTGCGGGGGCGAGCCTCGTCATCCACCCGGCTCGCTTTGGATCTCGCAGGTGAAGATGAATTGGGGCTTGAAGAGGTGGACGCCTTGTCCACGGTTGAAGATACGCTCAAGCGCGGCGAGGGGCGTTTGAGTGAATTAAGAGAGTCCGCCGAGTCCGGCAAGGATGGCTTGATGAGGGAGGCGAAAAAGCCGGTCAGCTTGGCCAAGCGCTTGCCCAAGCCGCAACCTGAGATGCTTAAAAAGTCAACGGAACTACGACGCGAGATTGTTGAGCGTGAAAAGAGCATCGAGAGACTGCAGGGCTTGCAGGTAGCGGAACCAAAACCGGATGCCGAAAAGGAGGAACCGCCGGCGCCGGCCAAGTCGTCAGAGCCGTCGGTGGTGTACACGCCGAAGCCGGAGACGGTGACGAGTGAGAATGCGTTTTCGACGTTTTCGCTAAACGTGAGTGATGTGTCATTCAAGACCGCTTTGGCGAGTTTGCAGTCGAATAAGTTGCCGGAACCAAGCGATGTGAGAAGTGAGGAGTTTCTGAACGCGCTGGAGTATCGTGACCCGATGCCTCGCGGGGGAGAGCCGGTGGCGTTTCATTGGGAACGTGCCCGGTCCCCGTTTGCGCATGACCGGGATATCGTTCGTTTTTCCGTAAAGACCGCCGCGCTGGGGCGGCAACCGGGGAGGGCGGTGAATCTGGTCTGTTTGCTGGACAACTCCGGTTCGATGGAGCGCGAAGATCGCGTGAGCATCGTGACGCAGGCATTGAGCGTGTTGGCGCGTAAGTTGACTCCGAGCGATCGTGTGAGCCTGATTACGTTTTCGCGAACGCCGCAGTTGAGAATAGACGGGATGCGTGGAGGACAGGGGCAGGCGTTTATGGAGGCGTCAACGGGATGGAAGCCACAGGGGGGCACGCACGTGGAGAACGGTTTGGCGTTGGCGTACGCCACGGCGAGGAAACATTTTGTGAAGGGAGGCAATAACCGGGTGATCTTGTTGACGGACGGGGCGGCAAACATGGGCAACGTGAACCCGTACAAGTTGAAGGAGACGGTGGAGGCGAACCGGAAGCAGGGGATCGCGCTGGACTGCTTTGGGATAGGCTGGGAGGGGTACAATGACAATTTGCTGGAAGTGTTGGCGAGGAACGGGGATGGGCGGTACGGGTTTTTGAATCAGCCGGGACAAGCGGTGGAGGAGTTTGAGAAGAAACTGCTGGGAGCGTTTCAGGTGGCGGCGTCGGACGTGAAGGTGCAGGTGGAGTGGAACGAGAAGCGAGTGAAGGTGTACCGGCAAGTGGGATATTTGCGGCACCAGTTGAAGAAGGAGGATTTCAGGAACAACCGAGTGGATGCGGCGGAGATAAGTGCGGCGGAGTCCGGGAACGCGATGTACGTGGTGCAGGTGGATGCGGGAGGGGAAGGGCCGTTGGGAGTGGTGCGAGTGAGATACAAGAAGCCGTTTACAAGTGAATACACGGAGTTGGAGTGGAGTTTGGCGTACGAAGAGGCGGTGTTGCCGTTGGGACAGTCGAGTACAGCGATGAAGATGGCGAGTGTGTCGGCGACGTTTGCGGAGTGGTTGGCGAGGAATCCGTATTCGGAGGGAGTGCAGTTGGGGGACCTGCAGGGATTGATGGCAGGGCTGGCGAGTGTTTACGGGACAGACCCGAGGCCGGCGCAGTTGGAGGAGATGATCCGCAAGGCACGCATCCTCTCCGGGAACTAAACGAGATGAATAACAAAGAAACAAAATCGTGCACGATTGGCCAAGCAATGGTCTTTGCTGCCAACTTTTTGAACTTTTTGGGGTTGAATCGGTCCGGAATTTCATCGAGCCGGCGTTGGTCGGTGAAATTCTTTTCAGTTATTACCTAAGAAAACCAAGCGATTGGCGTCGTGGGATTAAGAGTATTCAAGAAAGACTCGAAAGGTCAGCAGGAACGGTTGGCCACCGCGAACGCATCGCAAGGTGCTCCCCGCTCGATGGACAACGGGCAAACTAAGACCACTCCGGAAAAGGAGCCGATCGAGGAGGTGTTTCGCCAATGCGAATCGCCGTTGCTAGCGTATGCCATGAAGATGGTGCAGGACGGGGAACAGGCTCAGGAGATTGTGCAGGAGGCATTCGTTCGGTTGCATGCCTCCTATACCGAGGTGGGATTGCCCCGGCCGTGGTTGTACCGGACGGTGTTCAACCTTGCCATGACTCATCACCGCGAACGGCAAAAGGTGGTGCCGGTTGGCTTCTCGCCGGAGGAAACGCCGGATGCGGAAAAAACGACCACGCCAGCGCCTGATGAAAAGATGGTGCGCATGGAGGCGGTGGCCCAGACACGAGCCTGTGTCGAGGAACTGGATGACCGGAGTCAGCAATTGGTCAGGCTGCGTTTCGAGGACGGGCTCTCGTATAAGGAAATGAGCGAGCGCACGGGACTCACGGTGACGAATGTGGGTTATATCCTGCACAAATCACTCAAGAAATTGGCAACTTCGCTGAAACGATCCGGCTACATCAATGAGTGATTCCAGCGACAACCCCTCGGCAAACTCTCGCGACCAAATTGAGGCTCGCTTGGTAGCCATGCTACTCGGAGAGGCAAGTGCCTATGATGAGGAGCAACTTCGGGAACAACTCAAGACGGATGCCGATCTGGCTCGGTTCTATTCTGAGATACAGAGGACGATGCCCTTGCTCAGGGAGGCGATTGCGTCTGGGCAGGGGAAGAAAGCCAGTCGGGTTCAATTAAGCAGCAAGCGTCGCAAGGAACTAAAGCAGACGTTCGTCGGTGACGAGCGCTTGGCCAAGCGGAAGGTGATGCGGCCGGAATTTCGTCGGCTCATCATCGCGGCCGCTGCGGTGATTGCATTGCTGCTGGTGATTTCGGCTTTGCTGTTACCAGCAATCCAGGCACCCCGCTCGCTGGCGCTGGTTGAACGGTTGGACTCGGCTGATGCGGAGATGGATGAGAAGACGGAACGCTCTACACGTGGCCGAAACCTTGCGGATGCCAATCGTGCTTACGATGAAAGCGGTGCGGAGACCGCGGGGACAACATTGGGGCGAACTCTGACTGAAAGAGAGCCGGCAACGATGCCCGCAGAACCTCCGAGTGAAACAGCAATGACCATGATGGCTGGGCCGGTGGTGGATGCATTGAAAGATTTGGATCTGGACAGCGACGGTGTAAACCCGGAGGACACCACGACGGTGGATCTCGCTGAAGTTGGTAAACCGGTTTCCTCTGTGGCGGAGCGATTTCGAGGTGAAGCCGATTATCTCGGAAATACTGCCAGTTCGGTGTCGGGCGGTGTGCCTGCCAGTTACCGGGAGAACCTCAGGGACTCACGTCGTTTTGCGGACTTGGCCATGCCGGAATCAGCTGAAAAAACCGCAATGGATGACCTCCCCGTGTCTGCTAAAGTTCTTAATGCGATGGATCCGGCATCGGCGCCAGGCGGAAATATCACCGGCGTAGCCCAACTGGAATCGGAGTCGCTCATCGCGGCGACAGAACAGCCGTTGAGTTTCGCAGCCCCAACTCCTGTAAATGAAACGAGATCGGCGGAGACGTGGAAAGAATCGACCAGCTACTACAAGCGATTGGGCGCCCCGCCTCCGCCCGGTACGCCCGCTCCGGAGAACTCTGTCCAAGAACGGTACACGATTGCTACGGGAGTGGCACCCGGCTTTAAAACGAGAAACGGCGAACAGCAGCCAGCCGAATGGGGAATTCAGACTCAAAACGCCGCGTCGCCGGGACGTGGCGACGTAACCATGGGAGGGGTGGCTGGATTTGGAATGGCCCCGGCCGGGGGCGG
>JAPPPH010000156.1 GCA_028817635.1 Verrucomicrobiales bacterium
AGGGCGCGAAGATCCTGAACCGGGCGTTAGACCAGGCGCGCGATGCCGGCTACTTGGGGAAGGGTATTTGTGGGACGAATTACAACCTCGAGATTCATGTGCATCGCGGTGCGGGTGCGTACATTTGCGGCGAGGAAACCGGCCTAATTGAATCGCTCGAGGGCAAGCGGCCGTATCCCCGGGTCAAGCCGCCATATTTCCCGGCGGTGCTTGGCCTGTACATGTGTCCGACCATCGTCAACAACGTCGAGACCCTCTGCAATGTTCGCCACGTGATGGAGATGGGAGGCGAGGCCTACGCCGCGCTTGGCACACCCGGCAACACCGGAACGCGCATTGTCAGCATTAGTGGGCAGGTGAAGCGCCCCGGCTATTACGAGATTGAGGTTGGCAAGGCCACGCTGGGCGACTTGATCAATGGCAAGGCGTTTGGCCAAGGGTTGCTTGATGGCCGCAAGTTGCAGGCGATCATCCCCGGCGGTTCGTCGTCGAAAGTGTTCAAGGCCGGCGAGTCGTTCAAGATCAAGACCAAGGACAAGCAGGGGAAGGACGTCGAAAAGAAACTCGACCTGCTCGATATCCCGTATGATTTCGACACGCTCATGAAGTGCGGATCGATGTCCGGCTCAAGCGCGATCATCGTGATCGATGACTCGGTCGATATCGTCGAGGCGCTTGGTAATATTTCTGATTTTTACGCGCACGAGAGCTGCGGTCAGTGCACGCCGTGCCGCGAGGGTTCGCTCTGGATGGCCAAGGCGCTCAAGCGCATGCGCAGTGGCCAAGCGCGCAAGGCCGATGCGGATTATCTAAAGCATATTGCGCACAACATTCAGGGGCGGACGATCTGTGCGTTCGGTGAGGCTTGCGCTTGGCCTGTGCTGAGTTTCGTCGACAAGTTCCGCGATGACTTTGTGAAGAGAGGTGCCGAGGACGAGGCCCGCTTGGCCAAGCAGCAAAAAGAGGAGGCGGCAAACTAGCATGGCGGCCAAGGACACAAAACCGGCAGTCGAAACCGTCACGGTAAAGGTGGACGGTCGTCCCGTCGAAGTTCCGCGCATGACGCCCAACTGGGAGGGCAAACCGGAGCCGACCACCGTGTTGCAGGCCTGCAAACAAGCCGGCATCGAGATCCCTCACTACTGTTATCACCCCAAGCTGCCGGTTTCCGGCAACTGCCGGATGTGCCTCGTACACGTCGCGATGCCGGGCCGCCCCGGGCCGGATGGCAAGCCGCCGATGAACGAGGACGGCACACCCAAGGTGTTCCCGATGCAACTGCCGTACGAGCCGCAGACCCCTCGGGGCGTGATCGGTTGTGCCACCGGCATCATCCCGGGAATGGAGATTTACGCGAGTAGCCCCGAGACCAAGGAGATGCGCGAGGCGGTCATGGAATCGCTGCTCATCAATCATCCGCTTGACTGCCCGATCTGCGATCAGGCGGGCGAGTGCAAACTGCAGGAATACTCCTACGACCACGGGCAGGCGGAAAGCGGCTTTCAGGAATTCAAGGTGCACAAGCCCAAGGCGATCGATCTCGGGCCGCGCATCACGCTGGACGCCGAGAGATGTGTGTTGTGTACGCGATGCATTCGATTCACCAAGGACATTGCCGGCGACGACGCGCTGGGCATTGTGAACCGAGGCAGTTACAACGCGATCTCCACCTATCCCGGAGAGGCGTTCGACAACAACTACACGCTCAACACAGTTGACATCTGCCCGGTGGGCGCGTTGACCTCCAACGATTTTCGTTTCCAGATGCGCGTTTGGTTTCTCAAGGAAACCAAAAGCCTCTGCACCGGTTGCGGCACCGGTTGCAACACGACGATTGGTTCGCGTGAAAACAAGATGTACCGCTACGAGCCACGCCAAAACGATGCAGTCAACATCGACTGGATGTGCGACTCCGGCCGACTGGACTACAAATGGATAGGCCGGGAGGATCGCTTGGCCAAGCTCAAGGGGCCGAAGGGTGTGTCCGCTTGGCCAAGCGCGCTCAAGGCGATCTCCGATCATCTGGCCGCTGCCGAGAAAGGCTCGGTTGCCATCGTCGCATCGGCGCGGCAAACCAACGAGGAACTGTTTTTGTTAAGTCGCTTGGCCAAGCACCTGGGTGCAGCCACCGATTCCGTGACGCGCAAGGGCAAGGCGGATCACCTGCTGCTGGTAGAGGACCGGAACTGCAACACGACCGGGGCGCAGTTGACCGGTATCACGACCAAGCGCGTGGGCTCGAAGCTCACGTCGATCGCGAAGGAGATCAGCGCAGGCAAGGTGAAGACGCTGATCGTTTTTGGCGAGGACGTCACGAAACATGGTATCGATGCGAAACTGCTTAAAAAAGTCACTTTGATCGTCAGCGATATTTTGCCGAATGCCACGACGAAGGCGGCGGATTATTTGCTACCCGGTTGCGCGCATGCTGAGAAGCGCGGCACCTTCACCAACGTGAAGGGCAGGGTGCAGAAATTCATGAAGGCATTGGAACCGCCCGGCGATGCGTTGCCGGAGTGGGAAGTGCTGCACGAACTCGCTCACAACGTGACCGGGTTGGATGAGTTTAGGAGTATTGAGGGATTGTTCAACTGCATGGCAGACGAGGTGAAGGCGTTCAAGGATGCCGGGTTGACCTGGGCTGGCTTGGGCGATCAGGGTGCGGACGTAAAATTTTAATGCCGGAGTTTCTCACAGAACTGCTGAACAACCACGCTTGGCTGATGGTGGCCATCAAGGTGCTGGGTGTGTTCGCGGTGGTGATGCCGATGGTGGCTTACTCGGTCGTGGCGGAACGACGCATCTCGGCGTTCATTCAGGATCGAGTGGGGCCGAGCCGGGTGGGCGTCCCGTGGACGAAAATCAGGCTACTTGGGGTGGGACAGCCGCTGGCGGACGGACTAGAATCTTTCCTCAAGGAAGATTTCACGCCGGGACATGTGAAGCGGGTGTTTTACTGGATGGCCCCGGCGGTCTCGATGATTCCGTCGTTCGTCGTGTTCGCAGTGATCCCGTTTGGCTCCATGCTTGGGATGCAGAAAATGGTGATCGCCGACTTGAACGTCGGCATTCTGTTCACGTTTGGTATTGTGTCGCTTGGCGTCTACGGCGTTGTGTTGGCTGGTTATGCATCCAACTCGAAGTATCCGTTCCTCGGCGGTATTCGTTCCAGTGCGCAGATGATTTCATACGAGATCGCGATGGGGATGGCAGTGGTCCCGGTGTTCATGCTCGCGGCCGACCCGACGTGGAGGGAAGGGTTGACGGTCGAATGGAAAGAGTACCTCGATGGCACCGGGTTGCTGAATCTCTCCAGCGTGGTGGCCTACCAGAGTGACAGCCTGTTTAGCTGGCTGGTGTTCAAACAGCCGATCGCATTTTTTATTTTCCTGATCGCAATTTTTGCGGAGACGAATCGATTGCCGTTCGACCTGCCGGAGTCGGAGACCGAGTTGGTTGCCGGCTACAATACCGAGTACAGCTCGATGCGTTTCGCCCTGTTTTTCATGGGCGAATACGCCGCGATGATCGCCGGGTCGGCGTTGATGGTGGTGCTGTTTTGTGGTGGTTGGACGCTGCCGATTGAAGGGTTTAACACGCCGGCTCAATCGCTCGGCATGGGGGTGCTTCACATTTTGGTGTTCATCGGCAAGATCGCCGTGTTCCTTGGCCTGATGATTTGGGTGCGATGGATGCTGCCGCGTTTTCGTTATGATCAATTGATGAACATCGGCTGGAAACGGTTCCTGCCGGTGAGCCTGGCGAACATTATCCTGACCGCCATCGTATTGTGGGCAATCGCGTAGAGGACGAACATGAAAGTAGAACGTGCAAAATTAAGTTGGCTTGAGCGCCTTTACATACCGTCGATCCTGAATGGGTTCAAGGTGACGATGCGGCACTTCTTTTCATGGAAACGATCCGGGGTCTACGCGGATAAACAGTCTGATTTTGCCGCCAAAACGACGATGCAGTATCCGGAGGAAAAATGGCCTGTGCCAACCGGATACCGTGGTGCCCCGTATCTGGTGAAGGATGTCGACGACAACACCAAGTGTGTTTCCTGCCAGCTTTGCGAATTTGTCTGCCCGCCGAAGGCGATTCGGATCACCCCGCCGGGTCAAAGCGGCGAGGTGGATCGCGAGGGGGCGGAGAAGATGCCCAAGGAATTTGAAATTAACATGCTCCGCTGCATCTACTGCGGTTTCTGTCAGGAGGTCTGTCCGGAGGAGGCGATCTTTTTACTGAAGGACTACGCCATCACCGGCGAGAGTCGGGAGGAGCTGATCTACGATAAAGAGAAGTTGCTTTCGCTGGGTGGTGCGGACGAGCGCGCCTACGATCACCATGTGCAGGATGGTGTCGATGAGGGTATCAAAAAGTGGGAGAAGAAAACGGAGGACGCGAAAAACCAACCTGCGTTTCACTAGAGTAAAATGGAATCCATCCTGTTCAACATCTTCGCTGTGCTGGCCGTGCTGAGTGCGCTGCTGGTGGTGGTGAACCCGTTGAGCCGCAATCCGGTGACGAGCGCGATGTTTCTCGTCACCACGATGATCTCGATTTCCGGGCTGTTCGTGCTGCTCAATGCCTACTTCCTCGCGGCGGTGCAGATTCTCGTTTACGCCGGGGCGGTGATGGTGCTGTTCCTGTTCGTGATCATGTTGCTCGACATTCAGGAGACAGCCCGGCGCAAGCTGCGGATCGTCAGCCTCGTGATGGGGTTCGTGGCGGTCGGTGCCTTGTTTGGCGTCTACAAGAGTTCGGTCGAGGCCACCTATGAGAAGGCGGTCCACGAGACCCAAGCGCTTGGCCAAGCGGCGGAGGAGGCCGAGGAGGACAGCGAAGTGGTTGTGGGCAGTACCCAAGCGCTTGGCCAAGGGCTGTTCAGTCATGAGGGCGGTTTTATTTTGCCGTTTGAGATCGTCTCAATCCTGTTGTTGGTTGCGATGATCGGAGCAATTTTGTTGAGCAAAAAGGAGCTGCGATGATGGAGCCGACTCTGAGTCATTATTTGTTGGTAAGCGGGGCGTTGTTCTCGATCGGCCTGCTGGGCGTGATCGTGCGGCGCAACCTGTTGATCATCTACATGTCGCTCGAGTTGATGCTCAACGCCGCAAACGTGGCGCTGGTGGCCATGTCGCGATTCAATGGAAATCTGGACGGGCAGGTCATGGTGTTTTTCATCATCACCGTGGCGGCTGCCGAGGTGGCGGTTGGCCTTGCGCTGATCGTGGCCCTGTACCGAAAACGTCAGACCGCCGAGGTGGAGGATTTGGCGACAATGAAACTTTAATATGGAACTCGCTGCATGGCTCATCCTGTTGCTGCCGCTGATCTCAGCGGTGACGATCGGCATTGGTGCGTTTCGCTCCAAGCCGATCAGCGCAGGGATTTCCATCGCAGCAGTCGTGGGGTCGTTCATTTTGACAATCGTCATGGTGGTAACTGGGGATGCTAACATACATCCCAAGGTCAGTTGGCTGGCGATCGAAGGGCTGAGTGTGGACATCGGTTTGCAGATCGACAAACTGAGCAAACTGATGCTCTGCGTCGTGACTGGTGTGGGGAGTTTGATTCACATTTTCTCGCTCGGCTACATGAAGGAGGATCGCGACTTCTCCCGCTACTTTGCCTTTCTGAGCCTGTTCATCTTTTCGATGCTCGGCATCGTGCTGGCCGACAACTTCGTGATGATGTTCATCTTTTGGGAGTTGGTCGGTGTTTCGAGCTATCTGTTGATTGGTTTCTGGTTCGAGAAACCAAGCGCTGCCGATGCGGCGAAAAAGGCGTTCATGACGAACCGAGTCGGGGATTTCGGTTTTCTGCTGGGTATCCTCATGGTGTGGGCGGCGTTCGGTTCGGTCAATTTTGACGTTCTGGAAAACGAGGAGGCGACGGCACTTTGTGGCCTGGCTGGATTCCTGATTTTCTGTGGTGCGATGGGCAAATCGGCGCAGGCACCGCTACATGTCTGGCTGCCGGACGCGATGGAAGGCCCGACCCCGGTCAGCGCACTCATTCACGCGGCGACGATGGTCGCGGCTGGCGTGTATATGTTGTGCCGTGTATTTTTCCTGATCGAGGGCACATGGGCGATGGAGGCGATTGCCTGGATTGGGGGAGTCACTGCGTTGTTGGCAGCCCTCATGGCTGTGCAGCAGGACGACATCAAGCGAATCCTCGCCTACTCAACGCTTTCGCAACTAGGCTACATGGTGATGGTGGTGGGGTTGGGAGGGGAGACTAATGGCGACTATTATAAAATCACCAATGTCGCTGGA
>JAPPPH010000102.1 GCA_028817635.1 Verrucomicrobiales bacterium
ACAGATACTCAGGTAAAACATGAACGAGACCAGCCAGGCATGAGTGAAGTGCACCACATTGGTGGCAATACCCAAAATGGCCAACAGCGCCCCGACCGCGATCAGGATCAACGGCAGCTTGCCGGCCCACGCGGGCAGCTTGCTCTCCGGTTGACTGGCCGGTTCGGCTTTCTTGGCACTGGCTTTTTTCTTGGCAGTCATTAAATGAATCTCCCGGTGATTACTGGCCCTCGATGATTTTTTGCAGTTCAGCACGGCCGCTTTCGACCTCATCCAGCTTACCCAACTGGCTGTACTGCAGTGCGCGAATGTAACTCACGATCGCCCAGCGATCTTCCTGCGAAATCTTGGTCTTATATCCCGGCATGCGACTGTAGGCGATGCCCACCTCGTTGGTCGTGGCGTTGAATCCGTTGCTGATCACGTCGAACAGGTAACCGTCCGGCAACTGAACCAATCGATGCTGGTGCAGGTCGGCCGTGGTCAGGCTGTACTGGGTCACGATGCCGTTGCCGTCGCCCGCCTTGCCGTGGCACGGAGTGCAGTAAATGTCATACCGACCTTGCCCCCGCTTTAGCGTCTCTGCAGAAACCTCAAGCGGATTTAACTCCACCCAGTCATCCGATCCCTCGGCACGGCCGGTGGTGACGGGAGAATCATCAATGGTGGCTCCGCGGGAAACCGTGCCGGCAACCGGCAGACGCGATCCGCGCCCATCCCCTGCACCGAGCACTTCATCAAAAAGATTGGCAGACTGCGGGCGAACCCGGGCCTGGTCATCCATGTCCCGGAATATCTCAATCGGCCGATTCCGGGTGAGCGAGTCCTGAAACCCGGCCGTGGCGATGACCAGACAAACAATGGCTGCAAATCCTGTAATAAAATAGCGCATTATTCGTTTACCAATTCAATGTGCTTGCTACCGGCTTTTTTCAGCAGCGCGCGGGTTTCTTCCTCTTCGTATTTTGGATCGTCCGCCTCAATTACCACGAAGAACTTGTCGTGGGTGACATCTGCGAACCGCATGTTTTTCAAAAGCGGATGATGCAGCCTCGGCAGCTTGTTCAGGAACAGCATACCAAACAGCGAACCAAACGCTCCGGAAAGAATCGTCATTTCATACGCCACCGGGAAGGAGGCAAACGGACTGAAGTTTGGTTTGCCTCCCACGGGAATGCCGTAGTCGTAGGCGTTCATGTACCAGATCATCAGCATGCCGCCAAAGAATCCACAAAGGCCACAACAGAACGTGAACCAGCCGACCTTGGAATTACCCAGGCCCATCGCGTCATCCATCCCGTGCACCGGGTACGGCGTGTGTACATCCCAACGGGTGAAGCCGGCATCGCGCACCTGCTCGGCCGCATGCATGGCGTCGGCCGGGGTATCAAACTCGGCCATCAATCCGTACGGAATCTGGTAGTCGTCCAAAGAGTCCATCAGTGTTTCGCTCCTCCCAGCGGGTGGTGTGGATCCGCCTGCGGTGTGACGCCCTTCACTTCCGAGATCGCGATCAGCGGCAGGAAGCGGCAGAACAACAGGAACAGTGTCATGAAAAATCCGAACGTGCCGAAGTAGGTGATCATGTCGACCCAACTCGGTGAGTAGTAGCCCCAGTTACCCGGCATGAAGTCGTTGTGCAGTGAGGTGACTACGATCACAAACCGTTCCATCCACATGCCAATGTTCACGAAGCCGCACACCACCCAAATGAACCACGGCGTCGTCCGACACCATTTGAACCAGAAGAACTGAGGCGCCAGCACGTTACAGCCGATCATCCACCAGTAGGACCAGTTCATGTCGCCAAACGCGCGGTTCTTGAAGGCGTAAAGCTCGTACGGGTTGCCGCCGTAGTAGGCGATGAAAAATTCCATACCGTAGGCGTAGCCAACGATCGAACCGGTCACGAGGATCACCTTGGACATCACCTCGAGGTGGCGAATCGTCACGATCTCGTCCAGACCCTTGTACAGGGAAACCAACGGGATCATCAGCGTCATCACCATCGCGAAGCCGCCAAACACGGCACCCGCCACGAAGTACGGCGGGAAAATCGTCGTATGCCAACCGGGCAACTGCGACACGGCGAAGTCGAACGACACGATCGAGTGCACCGACAATACCAGCGGCGTGGAGAGACCAGCCAAAAGCAGGTAGGCCTTCTCGTAGTTGCGCCAGTGACGGTTCGAGCCGGTCCAGCCAAGCGAGAACAGCCCGTACAGGAACTGCGCCAGCTTGTTGCGCATTTTCGCAGCCGGCTTCACCACCTTGCCGGCAACTTTGCGGAAGCGATCGCGCATCGTGGCCAAGTCCGGGATCAGGCCCATGTACCAGAACAGCACAGAGACTGTGAAGTATGTGGACACCGCGAACACGTCCCATAGCAACGGCGAACGGAACTGCGGCCATATCGAGTTCGCGTTGGGCAGTGGGAACAGCCACCAGTCAAACCAGATACGGCCCACGTGAACCGCCGGGAAAATGCCGGCACACATCACCGCAAAAATCGTCATCGCCTCCGAGGCGCGGTTGATCGAGGTTCGCCACTTTTGGCGCAATAAAAATAGGATGGCCGAGATTAGCGTGCCGGCGTGGCCAATACCGATCCACCAAACAAAGTTTACGATGGCCCAACCCCAGGCAACCGGATGGTTCAACCCCCAGACACCGACACCAGTCGAGATGAGGTAGACCAAGCCGATGGGCAGGCCAAGCGACACCAGCAAACTAATACCGAACGTCAGCTTCCACCAACCGGGGGTCTTGTTTTCGATGACACCGGCCACGGTGTCCGAAATCCAACCAAGCGAACGGTTGTTCTCCACCAACGCCGGACGCTCCAACTCCTCGGGGGGCGGTGCGATTTTGACGGAAGAAGGAACTGAATGATTCGCCATTAGTGCTTGGCCTCCTTCCCGTTATCCTTGGCTTTTTTCCTCCCAAATACGTTCGCGTGGTTCTTGGTCTCGTACTCGGTCACTGTATTGGGAACATCAAAATAATCCGGCATTGCCGTGTTCGGGTTGCGCAGCTTGGCCAAAAAGGTCGTGCGCGGGCGGGTATCCAAGTAACCAAGCACAGAGTAGTTTCGGTTTTGCCGTTTCAGGCGATAAACCTCGCTGTTTTCATCTGAAATATCGCCGAATGCGATCCCTTCCGCCGGGCAGGCCTGCTGACAGGCGGCCTTGATGGTGCCATCCGGCACGTCCAACGCAGTAATCTTTTCTTCTTCCCCTTTCAGTCCGATCACCTTGTCACCGACCTTGGCCTTGTGCTCGATCTTCGCCGCCTGAATCCGCTGCACACAGTAGGTGCACTTCTCCATGACGCCGCGCATACGCACCGACACGTCCGGGTTCTTTGAAAGTTTAATCAGGTCCCACTCGGGATCAAATTTGCCGTCCTTCTCCCCATCGTCCAGACCGGGGACGCTGCCGCGGCTCGGATCCTTGTACCAACGGATCAACTCCCATTCCCCGTTGGAACTCTTGTTCCCCGGATGCAACGGGCTGTTGTTCAGGTCGTTATCGTCGTGGAAGAAACGGCCGGGCGCTCTCTTGCCATCCTCGAGCCCCATCGGGCGGCGATTGTAATCGTAATAATTGAAACGACGAACCTTGTACGGGCAGTTGTTGGAACAGTACCGCGTGCCTACGCAGCGGTTGTACGCCATCAGGTTCAAGCCCTCCTCGTCGTGGACGGTGGCATTCACCGGGCAGACGCTTTCACATGGCGCATCCTCGCAATGCTGACAGGCAACTCCCTGATAGGTGACCTGCGGGTTGTGCTCGTCGCCGGAGAAATAGCGATGAATATTGATCCACGACATCTCGCGGCCAAGCGCTACCTGATGTTTGCCAACGATCGGAATGTTATTCTCGCTTTGGCAGGCCACGACGCAGGCGTTGCAACCAACACAGGTGGACAAGTCGATCACCATGCCCCACTGCTGGCGATCGGGATCCATCAGCTTGGGCCCGCTGATCTTGTCATTCCCAAAATTGCCCTGGTCATCGCCCTTCCTCATGTAGGGCGAAGCAGGCAACTCATCCTGAATATCTTTCTCCCACGGATACCCGCGGTCATCCCCCTTCACGAGGTGCGTGGTGTGGTGGATGCTGTCCAGATCGAAATGTTTTACAAAATCCTCGTGGCCCTTGAAGTCGTCGGCGTTGCATTCGCGCACCACCGGGCGGCCGTCCATGATTCCCTGCTCCTGTGTGCAGGCGATTTCGTAGGTGTCACCCGTGGCCTCAAGTTTGGCTCCGGTGGCCACGTGCTGTGTCCCCGTGGTTCGCACCTGGTAGGCGTCAAACCCGGCTGCGCCACCCACGCGGCCCACGCCACGGCCGTAGCCAAGCGCAACACCTACGGTGTCGTCCGCCATGCCGGGCAGCAGCCAGATCGCCCCCTCGACCGACTTGCCGCCAACTTCGAGCGTGTATTTCTTCTGGTGAAAGCGGCCCGACTCAGAATGGAACCCAAACCGGCCCGGTAAACTACCCATCTTTTTGTCGTACTCATCACCATCGACTCGTTCAAAATCCAACAGGTCTTTGGCTTCGTCCCCGAGCAACCGCTTGGCGGTGTTCAGGCTGACCAACAAAACGTTATCCCAGGTGATTCGCGTCACCGGATTCGGTGTCTCCAGCAACCAACCGTTGTTCCCCCAGCGACCGTCGTCCAGGCAGTGATCACGGAAGAAAGTCACCTCTAGTTTGCCCTTGTCCGGCGCTCCGACTTGCTTCGCGCCTTCCTTCCAGGCAGCGGAGGCAGCAGAGGCGTCGAATTCAGCGAATACGGTGTTTGCAGCGCTGTCCGCCAAGAATCCGTCGTGCAAAAATTTGTCCCACTTACGATCACCCTCGCCGGCGATCGACTCAAACGTGGCACGCACGATCTTGTACGGATCGGTCTCCTCCGCCCCGGCGATGCGGGCCAGCACTTCCAATTCAGTCATCCCGCCAAACAGCGGCGCGATCAACGGCTGTACCGGCACCAGCGTGCCATCGCTCGTCCGGGCATCCCCCCAGGACTCCAGATAGTGCGCGGCCGGAATGAATGCACTGGCCTTGGCCGAGGTCTGGTCGACCCCATAAAAGCCGTGGCGAATAAATTTGTCGGCATTCCCCACGATCGCGTCCCAATCAATGTCTGCCGGGGCGTTGTAGGCCGGGTCGCCTCCCAGCACCACGAGGTTGTCCCCTTTTTTGAACTTGGCGGCCAAATCCTGTATGGACCCGCTCCCGCTTGGCTCGTGAGCCTGCAGCACTACGGTTTCGCCAATGTTTTGGAGGATGGCGTTGATGCCAAGCGCTGCCAGATGCACTTCCTTCGGCTGGCGGTACCCAGCCACGACCAGTGTCTTTTCACCGCGCTTGGCCAAGCGTAGTAGGTCGGCCACACACTCGCGAACCCACTTGGCTGTGTCGTAGTTGGCCGGATCAACACCTGTTATTTCCTTGGTTATCGGATTCTCGATGGTGGGCTCCACTGCGTGACTCTTAGGAAAATCCTTATTCAGATCACCAATGAAATTTCCCAAATCATCTACAATCTCACCCGCTTCAATTTCCGACTGCTGTATGGCCTCCTTTAAGGCCAAGGCGGCGACACGCCCCACACTACCGGTCGGAATCCGTAGGCGATGATCGGGATTGGTTCCGGTCAGGCTCAAGCTACCCTCAACCGAATTGAGACGGTTCATCACTTCTGCCGGGTTTTGCTTGTGATCATCCTTCACGCGGCGGCCCGCGGCGAATTCTCCGATGTTTTCGAACGCCGCCTCCTCGGTGCCTAGAAAATCACAATCCAGCGAGAGAATCGCCTTGGCCTTGTCAAACTTATAGGCCGGCTTGACCGACGAGCCGAACGCGATCGAAGCCGCCTCGGCATGAACACTGAAGTCCACCGGTTCGTACTCGTAAAAATTGACCCCCTTGGCCTTCAGGTCTGCCACCAGACGCGCACGCGACGGCGAGCTGCTCTGCTCCATCAACACATGCGTCTTGTCGTTGGCCAAGCCGTCGAGCTGCTCCAGCACCTTGGCCTTGGCAATGACCTTAAGTTGGCCCTCCTCGGCCAGCTTGAAATTCAATCCCCTATCCGGATCGTACAGGCTCAAAACCGACGCCTGCGCGTACTGGTCGGTACCGCCGTTGCTATTGGGATGCTCGGCATTGCCCTCGACCTTGATCGGGCGGCCATCGTACGACTTCACCACCAGCGGCACAGCCGATTGGCGGGTGGGCATCGACGTGGCATAAT
>JAPPPH010000025.1 GCA_028817635.1 Verrucomicrobiales bacterium
GCGTCCACTCGAGCGTCATCGGTTCGCGCCGAGTCAGGGCCTCGGCGACGGCCTGTTGCATTTTATCGATGACGAAGTTTGTGTACGCCTCGACGCGTTCGTCCTGCTCCGGAGTGGTGCGCCCCTTCCAGACGATCGGCGCGTACCCGACCAGCGTCGGGGCGTTGTGGGTGTGCGTGGTCGCGACGACGAGTCGGTCGGCCGCCACGCCGCTCTTGGCCAAGCGCTTGGCCAAGCGATCCGTGATGGCCTGTGTTACGCCACAGTTGTCCAGCGCGACGATCACCGCCGGCTTGGTTTGACCGATCACCATCGCCCGTGCCCACAGTGGTGTATCGACGCCTTCATGCTCCGTCGTGCGCCCGCCATACCCGGCCAGCAGCACTGGGTGCGTCGGCGTCACATCCACCCTGGACACGCCGACGGAAACTTCGGTAGCGGCATTGGCGATGAATGCAGTCTGTAAGCATGCGATTCCCATGACCAATCGGGAAATAGATTTGAAAGGGTATAAAGTCATTTCGCGCAAAAGCCTTAGTGCATCCCTGTTTTTTCGCAAGTCACATCGTCCGTAAGCGCAATTCTGCTGGCCAAGGGATGGGGGTTCGGAAAGACTGTCGCCCGTTCACAGAGCGGTACGACGACTTGAAAATTATCCAGTTAACACCCGGTGCGGGGGGGATGTATTGCGGGAATTGTTTCCGCGACAACGCCCTTGTGACCGAGTTCCGTCGATCGGGGCACGACGCGCTGATGATCCCGCTTTACCTTCCGCTCACGCTCGATGAGGCCAACCAATCCGCGGACACGCCGATTTTCTTTGGCGGCTTAAACGTTTATCTGTCGCAAAAATTCAAACTCTTCCGCAAGGCACCGGGTTGGTTTCGCAAGCTGTTCAATGCCGGTTTCATTATGCGCAGTGTCGGCCGGATGGCTGGCAAAACTCGCGGAGAAGATGTCGGCGAGTTGACCCTCTCGATGATTCGCGGCGAGGAGGGCAATCAGGTGCGCGAACTAGAGCAGCTTGTGTCGTGGCTGAAGGAGAATCACAGGCCGGATGTCATCTGTCTTTCCAACGCGCTGTTGATCGGCATGGCGCGACGGCTGCGTGAGGCGTTGGATGTGCCGATCGTTTGCCTTATCGAGGGCGAGGATGCGTTTCTTGATTCGCTGCCAAGCCCGGAACGCGAGGAGTCGTGGGAGGAGATTCGCCGGAGGGTGGCTGATGTGTCGCTCTTTATCGCGCCGAGCCGTTACTACGCCGACGTCATGGCGGAGCGCGCAGCCATCCCCCGAGAACGGCTGGCACAGGTTTACACCGGCATTAACCTCGACGGATTCCGCATGAGCAAATTACCGGATGCGCCGCCGGTGTTGGGATTCTTCACCCGCATGTGTCCGGAGAAGGGATTGGACACATTGGTTGATGCGTACATCGCGCTGCGCCGGTCCGACTGTGTGCCCGGGCTCAAGCTCGCTGTGGGCGGCGGTTGCCAACCGATGGACGAACCGTTCGTTGCGGAGCAAAAGGAGAAACTTCGAGCGGCCGGCTTGATGGGCGATGCCACCTTCCAGCCGAACATCGACCGGGAGGCCAAGCTTCGGTTCTTTCGCCAGCTTACTGTGTTGAGTGTGCCGGCGCTTTATGGGGAGGCGTTTGGGCTTTACGTGGTGGAGGCGATGGCCAGTGGCGTGCCGGTAGTGGCGCCGGAGGATGCGAGTTTTCCTGAGATGATCGCCGAGACCGGTACCGGTGTGATTTGTGAAAAAGGTAGTGCCGAGGCCTTGGCCAAGGCGATCGGCGATCTGCTCACCGACCGCGAGCGCTTGGCCAAGTGCGCCGAGGCCGGACAGGCGGCTGCCGCAGATACCTTCAACATTCAAACAATGGCTGAGGCTTATTTGGAGCGCTTGGCCAAGCTGACTTAACCGATTCCGGCTTTGCGGCCCGAGACGGCGGCGGTACAGTCGCGCGCCGTGAAAAGGCTCCGCCCGAACCCCGCTGCGCTCTGTCTTGCGTTGGCTGTTGCCGCCCTTACAGGCTGCCAACCAAGCGCTGCACAGGAAGCGAAAACAACAGCCGAAGCCAAGCCTGCCACCCCCTCTGCCGTGACTGAATCCACCGAAGCCAAGCCATCCGAACCCGCAAAACACAAGCACACCAACCGCTTGGCCAAGGAGGCGTCGCCCTACCTGCAGCAGCATCAACACAACCCGGTCGACTGGTATCCGTGGGGGAAGGAGGCGTTCGACAGGGCCAAGGCGGAGGACAAGCCGATCCTGCTGAGCATCGGCTACTCGACCTGCCACTGGTGCCATGTGATGGAGCGCGAGTCGTTCGAGGACGAGGCGACGGCGAAGGTGATGAACGAGCATTTTGTCTGCATCAAACTTGACCGCGAGGAGCGGCCGGACGTCGATAAGATTTACATGACCTTCGTCCAGGCGACCACCGGCGGCGGCGGTTGGCCGCTCAACGTTTGGCTGACCCCGGAACTTAAGCCGTTCTACGGTGGCACGTACTATCCGCCGGTGTCCAAGTTTGGCCGACCAAGTTTTACCGACGTGCTCACCCAGATCGGCGAGGCATGGAAAACCCAGCGCAAGGAGATCGTCGAGTCCGCCACCGACATCAGTCAACGGATCGGCGAGAGTGTGGCGCTCAAGGCGCGGGAGGGGATCAAACTCGACCCGGCGTGGCTGGACAAGGCGGTGGAGCGGTTCAAGTCCGAGTACGACCCTCGCTACGGCGGCTTTGGTGATGCACCGAAATTTCCCCGGCCGAGCCAGCCGCTGATGCTGCTGCGCCACGCGCATCGCACCGGCGACCAGGACGCCATCAATATGGTGCTTCACACCTGCGACAAGATGGCGGCCGGTGGCATGTACGACCAGATTGGCGGCGGTTTTGCGCGGTACTCGGTCGATGCCAAGTGGCTTGTGCCGCATTTTGAGAAGATGCTCTACGACAATGCCCAGTTGTTGCACCTCTACCTCGACGCCCATCTCATCAGCGGCGACAAAAAACACGCCGACGTTGCTCACGACATCCTGCGCTACATCCTCCGCGACATGCGCCACAAGGACGGCGGCTTCTACTCCGCCGAGGATGCCGACAGCGAGGGCAAAGAGGGTAAATTCTACTGCTGGACGGAGACAGAGCTGAAGGCCCTGCTCACCGAGGCGGAGTTCGTGTTGGCCAAGCGCTACTACGGCCTGACTGAGCACGGAAACTTTGAGGATCACAGCGATCCTGAACCGCTGAAAAACCAGAATGTCCTCAGCATCGTCTCGCCGGAATTGACCGACGACGAACGCAAACTGCTCGATTCAGCAAAACAAAAAATGTTCGACGAGCGTGCCAAGCGCGTGCGGCCGCACCTCGACGACAAGATTCTTTCCTCGTGGAACGGCCTGATGCTTGGTGCCGTCGCACGCGCGGCGATCATCCTCAACGAGCCCAAGTATCTCGAGGCCGCCGAGGCCAATCTTACCTTCCTTAAACGAGAACTTTGGGATGCTGAAACCAAGACACTCCACCACCGCTGGCGTAACGGCCAGCGCGACGACGTGCAATTGCTCGATGCGTATGCGTTCCTGCTCGATGGTGTGCTGCACCTCTACGAGGCGACCCTCGAGCCGCAGCATCTGCAGTTTGCCATCGACTTGACCGGCGCGATGAAGACCCGTTTTTACGACGAGGCCAACGGCGGTTTTTGGCAGAGCACCAACACGCCGCATCTCATTCTGCAGGTGAAGGAGGACTACGATGGCGCGGTGCCTTCGGCCAACTCCGTGGCGGCGCTTGGCCTGTTGCGTCTCGGCAAGATCACCGACCAGCAGGAATACATCGACATGGCCGAGAAGACGCTGCTCCTGTTCAGCGATAATCTCGCCAACACGCCTCGTGCTGTGCCGTATCTGCTGCAGGCACTCGATTTCCTCGTCCACGAGCCGCGCCGCGCGGTGATCACCGGCGACCCGAACTCCACGGGTGCTCGCGACCTGATCGCCGCCGCGCATGGGGTGTATCAGCCAAACAAAGTCATCCTCGGCGTGGCCGGCCCGGTGGAGAAATTCGCCAAAGAGCTGCCGGTCGAAAAAACATCGGCTGTTTATCTCTGCACCGGCACCGCCTGTCAGGAGCCGACCAGCAACGCGCTGAAGCTCCGCGAGATGATGGCCTCCAAAAAACTACCCTGACTGTGCGCTGCATCGTCACAGCCGGGCCGACCTACGAGCCGATCGATGAAGTTCGTCGGTTGACGAATCACTCCACCGGCCGACTTGGCACCGGCTTGGCCAAGCGCCTGGCCAACGAGGGGCACGAGGTGATCCTGCTGCGTGGCACGTTGGCCATCCACACGGAGCAGCCAGAGGGCGTGGCGATTGAGACGTTCACCACCACGGACGATTTGGCTGGAAAACTGGAGCGCTTGGCCAAGCGCCAACCGGAAGTGGGGGCGGTTTTTCACGCCGCCGCCGTCAGCGATTTCGCGGCCGGGGCCGTGCTGCAAAAAAACGACGACGGCGAACTCACGCCGCTCCGCCAGGGCAAAGTTAGCACCCGCGAAGGCAGCCTGTTGCTCGAGTTGCGGCCGACGCAAAAAATAATCTCCCACCTTCGCGCCTGGTTTTCGGATGCCCAACTCGTCGGCTGGAAATACGAAGTCGACGGCGACCGCGCCTCCGCGCTTGGTCAGGCGCAACGGCAGCTCACCGACAACGCAACCGACGTGTGCGTGATCAACGGGCCGGCGTATGGGGAGGGGTTTGGGTTGCTGAAAAAGGCCGGCGAAGCGGCGGAGCACTGGGCCAACGGCGAGGCGTTGTTTGATGCACTGGCCCGCTTGGCCAAGCGCGACTAACGCGGCATCGTCTCCTGCATCGCATCCATCAGGCGTTGAAATTCTCCGGAGGAGAACCAATAAACGAGGGTAAGCAGTCCCAGGACGAAACTCAGGATGCACATCAACTTGGCCCGCGAGGCGGCCACACCGGCTCCGTTCAGATCGCCCTGTTGTGCCTTCGAGTTTGCTTGAGCTGCGAACAGTATCCCAGCGACTCCGAATGGCAGGCAGCAGAAAATGGTGCAGAGGATCGCCGGGATGAGATAATTGATTTGAATGGTGCCGCCTTCGGGGGTGGACATGGTGCCGATTCCGGGCGCACGCTTTGGCAGATCACCGGCCACTATCGGCAGTTCGCTTAGCCGGATCCATTGTTTTTCATCAATCTCGCAGACGAGCGTGTTGGCGTCGGCACGACCCTCGTTGATCCACTCGCGAATTTCCTCCACGTCAACCGGCCCGTACTCACGCAAATCTGCCCCGATGATTCTGTATTCCATGTGGCGACTCAGACGTAAAGGGCTTTTCGCAACTCGGCGACGAGGTAGCTGATATGGGGGTAGCGGTTGTTCATTTCGAACTCAATGCACTTGAGGATGATGCGCTCGACGTCTTCCGGGATGGACGGGTTCAGGTCGCGAGGCTTGGCGAAAAAACGGGAACGCTCCTTCTGCTGCATGAGCACCTCCTTGCTGGTTTTGCCGTCGAACGGCTTCTGCCCGGTCAGGGTCTCGTACATCGTTACGCCGAAGGAGAAAATGTCGGTGCGTTGATCGATCTCGCGACCGCGCAACTGCTCCGGCGCCATGTAGACCGGGGTGCCGGGGTTGTCCGGCATCTTGGTGGGCGTCTCGGGAATCGGGCGCGACAGGTCGAAGTCACACAGGCGGACGTTGCCGTTGCGGCTCACGAGGATGTTCTCCGGCTTGAAATCGTAGTGAAGGAAGCCCTTGTCGTGGATGTGCTCCAGCGCCTCTGCCACGTCGATGAGGATGTTGCCGACGTACTGCTCGAGCACCGGGTCGCTGCGGGAGATAAGAATCTTCAGATTCGGAAACTCGCAGTACTCCATCGCGAGAAACAGGTCGCCCTTGACCTTGCCGTGACCGAGGTATTGGACGATGTACGGGTGGTCGCAGACCTTCTCGAGAATTTCGCAGCCGGAGACGAATCGTTTTTTGGCCTTGGAATCCTTGCGCAACTCGGAATGCAGCCGGCGCACGGCCACCGTGTGGTGATCCGGGTCGGTCGCCAGGCATATGTCGGCCATCCCACCGCTGTTGACGACTTCCTGCATATCGTATTCCCCAAAGTGCCCGGACTCCCCGCGTTGCGGGTTTTTACCACCAAT
>JAPPPH010000101.1 GCA_028817635.1 Verrucomicrobiales bacterium
GTGTATGAAATACCACTGAACCAACCACGCAACTGCGTTTCAGTCTGCCCATATTTTTAACTAACCTCCTTTTTGGCTATTCCGGCTCCGTTCTCAATGAGACCCGTGTGATCTCATTTTGTTTGCAGCGGTTCAACACTGCCACTACGGAACCGTAGCTGCCCGCGTGATCGGCACGGACGTACACCAAAAGATTCGGGTTGTTTCGATGATCGTCAACCAGTTTTTGTTCAATCTGATCGAGGGTCATCGTCTCGCCGTCGAGCATGTAAGCTCCGGCCTTGTCAACTTCCACCGTGCGGACATCCTCTTTTTTGAGCGCCTTGTCCGGCTGGCCGCCGTCCGGCAGGTCCAGCGACAAGCCCTGTTCCAGCAGCGGCGTCGTGATCATGAAAATGATCAGTAGCACAAACGCAAGGTCGATCAACGGCGTGACGTTTAGGTCACTGAGTGTGACGAGCGAGTTGCGTTGTGAAAAGCGGCGCATGACAAACTAGAGTTTACCCGAGGCCATTTGGATCGCCTTGTACGCGACGAAGGCAACGATCACGAGCAGTGCGAATTGCCCTGCGGTGATCTTGCGTGACCGGCGAAACATCTTTCGTTTCAGTTTTCGTAACGGGCTTTTTTTGAGCCTGTGATTGCATTCTCCACAGCGTGAGAGCACGCGCTGCACCTTGGCCCCGCAACTCTTGCATTTGACGAAAAGCTGGGAGTTGCAGTACTCGCACTCCTTCAGGTCGCCCGGGTTCAAGTGAGCACACTTGGGGCAAAGCAAGCCCTTCTCTCCTTGAACTGCGTTTTTGGAAGGCATGACGGCTATTCATCCTTGAGGAATTCGCTTTCCATTCGCGAGGCAAGTTCCTGTGCAAAGTTATCCAGCTCAACGGTGAACACCCGCAGGTTGTGCACCAGCCAGTTGTAGCCGACCATGGATGGGATGGCCACGAGCAAACCGGCTACAGTGGTCGCCAACGCCGCTGCCACACCCGGCGCGACGGTGGTCAAGTTGGCGTTGCCCTCCTGCGCGGCCGCACTAAAAACATCCATCACACCCCAGACCGTGCCCAGCAGGCCGACAAACGGCGCCCCACTCACGGCGATGGCCAGCAGGATTAGGCCACTCTCAAGCTTAAGCGACTCTTTGGCCACATCGCTCTCGAGCGTGCGCTTGACGTGCTCCATTGTCTTGAGTGTGGCGTATTTCTTGGAGCCAAGCTCGCCCTCGTTGCCGCTGTTTTTCAGACGGCTCAACAAATCCTTACAGCCATTGTCGTATAGGTTGAAAAGAGGGCAGCCTTCGACATGGATGTCCCGGTCGTGGATCACGAGCACGCCGTCGTGTTGGTGAAATTCGTCGACGAATAGACGGTTTAGTTTGCGTGCCTTGCGGGTCTGCAGCCCTTTTTGCATCATGACCGACCACACAAAAATGGACAAAAGGCCAAGCAGGATAATGATCGACTTCCCGGGTGCGCCCGCTTGGTCCCAAACGTACGGGGTAGCGGATGCCGCGGCGGTTTCCGCTCCGGCCTGTAACAACATGATCATTTTCAAATGGGCTCGCTGGCGCGAACCCGCTCCTTGGGACCGATATTTTTATCGCTTGGCCAAGCGCGCGTCAAAGGCAAATCGGCCCTTTATGATCAAAAATTGGCGATCAATCCGCTATGTACACTGCGGGGTGACCAAGCTGTGTGCAGTTCCGCTTGGCCAAGCGTGGGCGTCGGTGATTTAATCGCCGGATGCAAAAGGACGAAATTGCGGACATTCTCAAGGAGATTGGGGTATTCCTTGAGCTGAAGGGGGAAAACCCGTTCAAGACTCGCGCCTACCAAAACGGGGCACGCACGCTGGAGGGGCTGACCGAGTCTCTGGAAGTGCTGATCGAGGAGGAACGCTTGGGCAAGGTAAAGGGCATCGGCAGCGCGTTGGCCGAGAAGATCACGGAACTGTCCACCACCGGGAAGCTGGCGTATTACGACGACCTCAAGGCATCGATCCCGGAGGGGTTGATCGCGATGCTGAACATCCCCGGGCTTGGCCCTAAGAAGGTCAAGGCAGTCCATGAAAAACTGGGCATCGACACGGTCGAGGCGCTGGAAGAGGCCTGCAAAGAGAACCGTCTCGCGGAACTGCCCGGTTTTGGAAAAAAGACTGAGACCAAGATTCTTGAGGGAATTGAGTTCCGTCGCAACTACGCCTCGCACCACCATATCAGTGCCGCACTTGCGTTGGCTGATCCGATTCTGGATCAGTTGCGCGCCCATCCCGATGTCATTCGGTGCAGCACCGCCGGCAGTCTGCGCCGGCACAAGGAGATTATTCGCGACATCGACTTTCTTGTTTCATCGAAAACCCCCGAGTCGATCATTGAGTTTTTCACCAGCCAACCGGGCATTATTTCGATCTCAGCCAAGGGCGACACGAAGGCGAGTGTGATCCTTGAGGGCGGCATTCAGGGGGATCTGCGTGTGGTGAGCGATGCCGAGTATCCGTTTGCGCAGGCGTACTTTACTGGCAGCAAAGAGCACAACATTGCCATGCGCCAGCGCGCGATCGCCCGCGGCCTGCGGCTGAACGAATACGGCCTGTTCAAAAGCAAGGAGGAGACTCGCGACCCGAAGCTGCGTGTCGAGTGCAACACGGAGGAGGATATTTTTGCCAAGCTCGATCTAGCCTACATCCCGCCGGAGCTGCGGGAGGACAAGGGCGAATTCGAGGCCGGTGAGGCCAACGCGATTCCCCGGCTCATCGAGTGGACCAACCTGAAAGGCTCGCTGCACAATCACTCCAACTGGAGCGACGGCGCGGAGTCTCTCGCGGAGATCGCCGCATACATGAGCGAGCTGGGCTGCGAATACTGGGCTATTACTGACCACTCACGATCGTCCTTTCAGGCCAACGGCCTCGACGAGGCGCGCCTGCGAAAACAGATCGACGAGGTCGCCGAAGTGAATCGCGATTTGAAGGCCAACGGAGATTCCTTCCGGCTGCTCACCGGCACAGAGGTCGACATTCTCAAGGAGCGGCTGGACTTTGACGACGAATTGCTGGGCCAACTCGATGTAGTGGTCGCCAGCCTGCATGTTGCCGGCAGTAACGAGGCCGACAATACCAAGCGACTGATCGCTGCCGCAGAGAATCCCCAAGTACACATGCTGGGCCACCTCACCGGCCGGTTACTGCTTCGGCGTGACGCTTACCCTATCAATCAGGACGCCGTGATGGACGCCTGCGCCGAGACCGGCACTTGGCTGGAGCTAAACGCCAACCCGTATCGCTTTGATCTCGACTGGCGATTGTGGCAACAGGCCAAGGCTAAGGGCATTAAGTGCGTCATCAACACCGACGCCCATCGCAATGAGCATGCGGGCTTCCTGCGCCTGGGCACCGGCATTGCCCGAAAAGGCTGGCTCACCGCCGGGGATGTCATCAACACTCTCCCCTTGGCCAAGCTCCGCAAGGAACTCGCCAAAAAAAGAAGCCGCAATTAGTGCTTGGCCAAGCGCGTTAGTTGAACAGGTCCTTGGCGTCACGCATGCGTGATTCGATGTGTTTCACAATCGGCATGGTACGGACGATGGAGGCCTTCTGGGTTTGGCCGCGAAAACGGCGCATCTTGACTTTCACGGCGGCGACCGGTTCCCCGTTTCGGTCCCGAACCGGGGCGGTCACGGTCACGGTTTTTTTCTCCTTGGCATATCCAAACTGGGTAGTCTCGAGTACGCCCTGTGTGACTTCGCTGGCGGGTTGGCCGACCTTGGCGGCGTCCAGTGCTCCGACCACTTTCAGCGGTTCATCCTCCGTTGCCCGGGCAAAAATCTGTACGTCCTCGACACGCTCCCACTGGGTTTTGATTGAGTCGATCAACCGCTGGGCGAGGATGATTCTCGGTTTGTAGGTGATCTTTGGCTGGGCAAAACTGGCTGTGGTGTCTCTGAAAGTAATGAAGCCCACTTTTCCCTTTGATTGTTCGCTATCGGAGAAGGAACCGGCGTTGATGTTCGCACCATTGTGAAAGCATGAAAACTGGTTTGATTTGAAGACGACACGCAACGCGTGCCACTCGTTTTTGCCAATGCTCAGTTCCTTGATCGTGTTCCATGAGTTTACCTGTTTGCCCTCATCCACCTTGATCAACATAACCTTTTTTTCGATGGCATCGATCAGCAGCGCGTGGAAGTTCTCCGAATCCTTGGCTCGGAACATGATCCCAGCAAGTTGCTTGAAAGCACCGCCGTCAATCCGCACGCGGACCGTGTAATCGACATCCCGGAACTCCTCTCCTTCAAACAAACAGATTGGGGAGCCAACACGAGAGAAGCTGCTGGACGTCTGCTTCAACGCGAAGTGGTTGGCAAGGTTGCTGTCGCCCGAGTTTTCCTTGGCGAGTGACGATGGAGTCTTGGTTTCTGTGATTTGCCACTTGGCCGGGTTTCGTGGATCGTCTTTACCGAGGAAACCGGTCGAAAAATCATCCGGTAATTTACCAACCTTGGTTTGGCTGAAGTCGATATTGATTTCTTCTGCGGCCAAGCTTTTTGGCAGGGCGGCTGTGATCAGGAGAGCAAAAACCAAGCGCATCATGACGCACGGAGGCTACCAAAAGAAAAGCGGGCCGCAAGTGCGACCCGCTTCAAAATCCGCTTGGCCAAGCGCTTGGCCTATTCTTTCCAGATCATGTCGGCAACGGTGTGGCCGGCCGGAATGAATGGCAGCACGTGCTCGGTGTATGGCACGACGACGTCCAGCACATAGGCCTCATCCGACTCGAGCATCCGCTGCAAGGCCGCCTTGAGATCACGCTTGTACATCACGCGCTCGACCGGCAGGCCGAAGCCCTTGATCATCTCGACGTAGTCCGGGTAAATCTGCTTCATGTCGTCCGGGTTGCCGAGGTAGGTGTGCCCGCGGTTGCTGTCGTAAAAACGATCCTCCCACTGCACCACCATTCCGAGGTGCTGATTGTTGAGGATGATCGCCTTGGCCGCAATTTTCTCGATCTTGGCCGTGGCCAGTTCCTGCACGTTCATCAGGAAAGAGCCATCGCCGTCGATGTCGATGACCTCTTTGTCCGGGCGGGCGACCTTGGCGCCAAGCGCGGCTGGATAGCCAAATCCCATCGCACCAAGGCCTGCGCTGGTGAGCACCTGCCGGGGGTTGTCGGACAGAAAGTATTGGCAGCCCCACATTTGATGCTGGCCTACGCCGGTGGTCAAAATCGCATCTCCCTCGGTCAGCTTGTAAAGTTCCTCGATCACCATCTGAGGCAGGATGACTTCGCTCTCTGAGCCGGCGAGGTGATCCTTCATGTGCTGCGACTGCATCACTTCATCGGTCACGCGGTAGCCGAAGGGTGCCTTCTCCTTCCATGCGGCGACTTGTTTTTGCCAAGCGGCGAAATTGTTCTGCAGTGGCCGCTCGGTGATCATTTCAGCGAGGCGCTTGAGGGCGTATTTCACGTCGCTGACCACCGGCAGGGCGACCTTGCGGTTTTTGTTGATCTCGGATGGATCGATGTCGATGTGAACGATGGTTCCGTGCTCGCAGAATTTTTCAACCTTGCCGGTCACGCGATCGTCGAATCGCACGCCGCATGCCAGCAGCAGGTCGGCTCCGTCTGCAATTTTGACCGGGTTGCCTTCCGCGTCCTTTTCGAATTCACCGCTGACAGCCCAGTTGGAGTAGGCCGAGCCGTGCATGCCGAGCCAGCGGAGCGACAGTTCGTGCGTCTCGGGGAATGCGCCCAGCCCCATGACGGTCGAGGTCACCGGAATGCCAGTGGCGTCGACCAGTTTGCGCAGTGCCTCGCTGGCATCCGCACTGATGATGCCGCCGCCGACGTAGCGCACCGGCCGCTCGCTCTTTTCGATCAGTCCGACGATTTCGTTCAGCTCAAGGTCACTCGCTTTTTTGCTCTCGGGATCAAAACCCTCGATGTCGACTTCGTCCGGGAAGAAAACCTGGGCGCGGGTCTGCTGGATGTTCTTCGGCACATCGACGACCACCGGGCCTGGCCGGCCGCTGGTGGCGATCTTGAACGCCTGCTTCACCACGGTTGGGATCTCGCTGATGTCGGTGACGAGGAAACTGTGTTTCACCACCGGCAGGGTCATCCCATAAAAATCAGTCTCCTGAAATCCTCCCTTGCCGATCATCGCTTGTGTCGATCACCGGACAG
>JAPPPH010000147.1 GCA_028817635.1 Verrucomicrobiales bacterium
GGCTTCAACCAGTTCGGCATGGTCGCTGCGCAGGACTATTTTTTCGAAAACAAGAAACGCAAAAATTCGCTGCCGCTCCTGATGAACCTCATCCCGGCCGACCGCAAGTCCAACCGCCAAAGCATCGCGCGGCTGATGGTCGCCTGCCGCGAATTTCTCCAGCCGGGCAACCGGGCGATCATCATCTATCCGGAGGGCACCCGGTCGCTGGACGGAAAAATTAGGGAGTTCAAAAAAGGGCCGGCGATGATTGCCACCGAACTGAACATCCCAATCGTGCCGGCCTACGTACACGGTACTTACGACTCGCTGCCCAAGTCGGGAAGCTTTCCCAAGGCCAAGCGCGTCACGGTGCGCTTTGGCGAAGCGGTTCATCCCGAGCGCTTGGCCAAGCGCGACTCGGCCAAGCGACTGATCTACACCGAGGTCACCAACGAATTGGCCAAGCGCATCCACGCACTTCACGACGAACACCATGGAAGCTGACATCCGACACATGAAATGGTGGGGCTGGGGCTACGAAGACGTCACGTTCGACGACTCAACCAAGCCGGAGCTGTGGCCGTACCTCAAGCGCGAGCTGGGCGTCGACGAAATCCGCTGGAAAAAGCCGGTGGCCTTCGAGGACGTCACCCTGCCGGAGCAGAAAAACAACGAGGCATTCCTCGCCGCCATCGGGGCAGGGCTCGGCGAGGGCCAGGTCGTTGACGACAAAAAGTCGCGCCTGGTTCATGCTGCCGGCAAAAGTTTTCGCGACCTCTGGCTGATGCGCCACGGGCAGGTTCAATTTGCGCCGGACTGCGTGGTGTACCCGGACACCGAGGAGGATGTCGCGCTCGTGGTGCGTGCCGCGCACGAACACGGCGTGGTGCTCGTGCCGTTCGGCGGCGGCTCAAACATCGCCGGCTGCCTTGTGCCAAGCGATCGCGGTGGCCGCATGGTCGTCAGCCTCGACATGTGCCGGATGCACCGCGTGCTCGAGGTCGACCGTTACTCGCTTACGGCGCGCATCCAGCCCGGCGTGTATGGCCAGCACCTCGAGGATCAACTGGCGGAACACGGCGTCACGCTGGGGCACTTTCCCGATTCATTTTTGCACAGCACACTCGGCGGCTGGGTGGCCACCCGCTCGGCCGGGATGCAGAGCGACATTTACGGCAAGATCGAAGACATGGTGATCAGCCTGCGCATGGTCACGCCCAGTGGGACGATCATCACCCGCACCGTGCCCAAGAGCAGCAACGGCATCGACATCAAGCACCTGTGCATCGGCAGCGAAGGCATCCTCGGCGTGATCACCGAGGTCGTCGTGCAGGTGCATCACAAGCCGGAAAAAGAGGACTGGTACGGCTGGTTGTTCCCGGATTTCAAGAGCGGCCTCGACGCCATCCACGAATGTCACCGGGGCGACTGCATGCCCACCGTCACCCGCCTGAATGACCCGAAGAAAACCGCGCTGTCGTTCGCATTCAAGCACCCCAAGACCGGCATCAAGGACAAGATCGCCAAGGCGTTCAAGTGGTACATCGGTAATGTCAAAAAGATCGACTTCAACCAGTGCTGCCTGATGGTGGTGAAGTACGAAGGCACACCGCAGGCGTTTAACCGCATCAAAAACCGGGTCACGGCGATCTACAAAAAACATCGCGGTGTCTGCCTCGGCGCGGAGCCGGGCCGCTCGTTTGCCAAGGTCAAATTTGATTTCCCGCACCTGCGAGACTACGTGATGGACCGCAGCATCATGGCCGATGTCAGCGAGACCGCCACCACGTGGGATAACCTGCGCACGCTCCACGAGAGTGGCCTTGCCGATGTCGAGCAGGCGATCAAGGACACCGGCGTGGACGCGTGGGTCGGCTGCCACCTCAGCCACAGCTATCGCACCGGCGCCAGCCTCTACTTCACCTTCGGCTGCCTGCAACGCGAGGGCCGCGAGATCGAGCAGTATCTTTACGTCAAGAAAGCCGCCGAGGATGCCTTCATGAAAAACGGCGGCACCCTCTCCCACCACCACGCCGTCGGCACGGAGCATCTGCCCTGGGTCGAGGAGGACCTCTCACCCACCGGGCTCAAGGCGGTGAAAGCGCTCAAGGCCGGGCTCGATCCCAACGACATCATGAACCCCGGCAAAATCATCCCGTCCGAAAAACCGCTCGACGACTGGGGACTAAGCGCGGAGGCGATCGACGAGTTTCAATCACGCTCATGAGCCTCACCGGCCAGACTGTTGCCATCACCGGGGCGTCCGGCGGACTTGGCCGTGAGCTGGCTCAACAGGCCGCCCAACGCGGCGCACGCCTCGCGCTCATGGCCCGCAACGAAACCAAGCGGAGCGGTCTGGCCAACGAACTGGGCGATGATTTGCTGGTGTTCACCGGCGATGTCACCTCGGCGGAGAATGCGAAAAAATTCATCGAGGCGACCGTCGAGAAATTCGGCGCGCTCGACCAACTCATTGCCAACGCTGGCCAAAGCATGTGGGCCGACTTTGACCAGATAGAGGACACCGACCTGTTCCGGCAGCTGATGGAAGTCAACTTCATGGGCGTGGTCAACTGCATCCACCCAGCCATCGATGCGTTGAAAAAAAGCGGTGGCCAGGCGGTCATCATCTCCTCCATCCAGTCCAAATTCGGTGTCCCGGCGCACTCCGCCTACGGCGCGAGCAAACACGCCATCGAGGGACTGGTCGATTCGCTGCGCTTCGAACTGGCAGACAGCGGTATCAATTTCATGGTCGTGTACCCGCACTGGATTCGCGGCACCGGCATGCGCGAGAACGCGCTTGGCCCGGATGGCGAGGCGGTCGGCGACCGCAAACGCAGCCACAGCAACTCCAGCATCCCGGCCGACGTGTGCGCCCGCAAAATTCTCGACGCCCTGCCCCGCCGCCGCGAGTCACTCTTCATCCCCGGAAAACTCAAGTACCTTCCCGCGCTCAAGCTGCTGCTCCCACCGGTTTTCCGTTGGCTGATCCGCAGCAAAATCAAAAGCCAAAAGTAAAATATGATGTTTGACTCGCATTAACAAAGTGCGAGTATTATAAGTTGGTTTTTACTTACAGCTTACGTGCATATTAGGTTTTCGAACATTTTTCCAAACTTTAAATTAAGCCTTTTGGCTTTATTTGTTATTTTTTGCTCGTCATATATTAAAGCTGAACTCATCCGAAAACCCAACACCACGTTTCGCTACCCCAACAATCCGCAACTGTTCGAATACCATTCCGTCAACCTGCTTCCGGGCATCACCTTCTCCAAGCCGGTCTGCATCCGGGCCACTAAGGCCAATGGCGGCGAGTTGTTTGTCGCAGAGCAGACCGGGCGCGTCTGGCGTGTGACCCACCTTTCCACCCAGCCGAAAAAGACCCTCCTCCTCGACCTCTCGAAGCGCGTGCACAGCGTGCAGGAAAGCGGCTTTATCGGTTTCGAGTTACATCCTCAGTTTAAAGAGAACGGCTACGTTTACGCGTTTTACACCTATCTCACATCGATCGGCGGCAATGACGGATTGCACGACCGATTGTCGCGTTTTCAATTCAAAGGCCGGGTCGGCACGCCGATCAACGTCGGGACCGAGGTGGCGATGTTCACGCAGTTTGACGAACACTACGACCACAACGGCGGCGACCTGCACTTCGGGCCGGACGGCTACCTGTACCTCAGCCTCGGCGACGAGGGAGGCGGCTACGACGAGTACAACAACAGCCAGAAAATTGACCAGGACTACTTCGGCGGCATCCTCCGGATCGACGTCGACCAGCGGAAGGGCAACCTGCCGCCAAACGCCCACGTCGGCCTGCACGGCAACTACCGCGTGCCCCGCGACAACCCCTTCGTCAACGCCACCACCTTCGCCGGCAAGCCGGTCGACCGCAAAAAACTGCGCAGCGAATTCTGGGCGGTCGGCCTGCGCAACCCGTGGCGCATGGCGTTCGATCCCAAGACCGGACGGCTCTACACCGGCGACACCGGCGACCATGTCCGCGAGGAGATCAACCTCATCGAGCGCGGCGGCAACTACGGCTACCCGATCTTCGAGGGCACACCCGAGGGGCCGAAATACGATCCCAAGGCCAGTCGCAACGACTACATTTTCCCCGAGGCTGAATACGGCCGCGCACACGGTAACGACGTGGCCGGCTTCCATTTTTATCGAGGCGATCAGCCGGCCGACCTCGACGGGCATGCCGTGTTCTCCGACTACTGGAGCGGCTGGATCGGGGCTATCGACTTTAGCCAACCGGCCGACGGTCAACGGCCAATTCGCTGGCTGTTCTGGGACGACAATATCTCCACACTTGGTGAACATCCGCTTACCGGCGAGATCCTACTGGCCGACCATCGCGAGGGCCTCATCAAGAAACTCGTCGCAGGCCGCGACCCCACTGCACAGCCCCTGCCGGAAAAACTCAGCGACACCGGCCTGTTCCGCAATCTCGCCACGCTCGAACCGCACGAAGGCATCGTGCCTTATGAGGTCACGAACCCGCTCTGGTCAGACGGTGCGGCCAAGCAGCGTTGGTTCACTATCCCCGACGCAAAATCGAAAATTCATTTCAACGCTTACAAACCGTGGATCTTCCCTGGCGGAAGCGCTTGGGTGAAACATTTCGAGATGGATGTCATCGAGGACGGCGCGGCGCGGCGCAAACGGCTCGAGACACGAATACTCTACAAGACACCGTGGTTCTGGTACGGCACCACCTACCGCTGGAATGAGGCACAGACAGACGCCACTATAGTGCATTCCGAGGGTGAATCGGAGGAATTGACCATCCCGCGCGGAGGCGGCTTAGCCAAGCTCACATGGAACTACCCAAGCCGCCGCGAGTGCCTCTCTTGCCACAACTCCAAATCACGCGGCATCCTTGGCTTTCACACCGCGCAGTTAAACCGACCGGTCGACTACGGCCGGGGCGAGGAAAACCAACTCGAGGCACTATCCCGCGCCGGCTACCTCGACCGCGAGATCACCGCCCCACAAACCTATCCGGCCCTCGCCGCGATGGACGACGAGACCAAGTCCACCGAGTATCGAGCCAAATCCTACATCGAGGCCAACTGCGTCTACTGCCATCGGCCGCACCTTGCCGGCGTGGCACAGGCACTGTTCGACGCCCGCCTGCAAACGCCGCTTTCCTTCACCAAGCTGATCGGCGGCAAACCGCACAACGACTTTGGCGATAGCCGAAACCAATTCGTTCACCCCGGCGAGCCGGACCTTTCCGTGTTGTATCACCGGATCGAGACCCCCGGCCTGCACCGGATGCCGCCGCTCGGCACAAGCCTCCCCGATCCCGTCGCCCTCGAGGTGATGAAGCGCTGGATTCAGTCGCTCGACGGTGACCACTTCACCGGCAACCCCGCTGCGGACAGCGACGCGGACGGGCAGAATGACTACATCGAATTCCTTCTAGGCACCGACGCCGGCAACGCTACGGAAAAGTTCACGCCACTAGTCCGCGCGAACAGCAGGCGCAGCGAACTCGAGTTCGTCCTACCCGCCAACCGGGATGTCTACATCGAGGCCACCGACGACCTCGGCAGCGGCAACTGGGAAACTGTGGAGGGGCTACACTTCGACCGCTACTCCCCCGCCCGCCAAGTCATCCGGTTCCACGAACCCCTTAGCCACCGCCGCTTCTACCGCATCCAAGTCCGCGAACCCTAATCCGCCCGCTTGGCCAAGCGCCGCAGGCATAGGGGACATTCCTGTCCCCTGCCCGATTGGCCAGTGCTTTCACAGGGACAGGTAGACCCTCACCACCAGTTCAGCCAAGCGCTTGGCCAAGCGGTTTCGTTTTGTTACCAACTGTTTTTTCGTCCCGAGTAACAATCAAATTCAAATGAAGTTCACGCTTACCAAAAAACTGGCGCTTGGTTTGTTGGCCGCCTTTATGGCGCTTGGCCAAGCGCCTGCGGCGGAGCATCCCGGCGCGGTCACAAAAGTCGTCGAGATCGACTCGCTGAAACCGGGCAGCCCGTACAAGCGAATCTGGCAGCCATTCATCGCCAAGTGGACGAACAATCATCTCGTGGCCTCTTACGGACTCGAACTACGCGGCAAGACCGACATGGGCGACGTGGTCTGCTCGATCAGCCGCAGCGGAGGCAAGTCGTGGGGGCCACCGATCACCATTTTCGACCACCGCATCCCGAACGGCACGCTGCGCTT
>JAPPPH010000305.1 GCA_028817635.1 Verrucomicrobiales bacterium
GTATATACCCGCCCAGCAAAATGGTATCTCCATCCTTAACAGATATAGTTGATGTAGCCTCTCTCTCTACTGTCTGAGGAGCCTTGTTGCCTCCCCCCTCTGATTGCCCTCCCCCGATGTCAACAAACCCTACAAGTTCCGAAATGGTTTGACCTATTTCCATGACAACTAAATCATCAGGGGTTATATAGGGTGTGACATCTAACGTGATACCTACATCTAAAAATGATGTATTGTTATAACCTCCGTAGCCACCGTAGCCTCCATACCCACCGTAGCCTCCATACCCACCCCCGTAGGAGTTGCCTTGATAAGGAACCCTTTCCCCATTAAAAAAAGTAGCAGGAACCGCATGGCTAGTCTGAATTCTTGGGGTTTGCATTAATCTGGCAGAGCTACTATTCGCAACTGCACTCATTGCAAAATCCAAACCATCTTCATATCTGCTCAAATAAGAGAATCCACCTGATAGCATACTAGAAGTGAGTGTTCCTACCGCATTCCCTGTAGCCTCAGCAACAACCTGTGCATTACCGCCATTACCTCCCTGACCGAAGTTCCCCCCCTGCCCCGGTTGAACGGTTGGATTTGTTGGAGCTGGAGTATTCGCAACCATTGCAGGCCCCCCATTTTTTGAACCGGTAATAAAGTTGGGATTACTCCCACTCGATTCATTCATGAGAATATTAACGCCCGTATCCATACCATCCGAAAGATTTACATTCACAATAATCGCTTCAATAAGAACCTGCGCCAATATACTGTCAACTTCCTTAACAATTTCATCAATTTTAGCCATATCGCGGTCGTTTGCGAAAACAATTAATGAGTTGGAACGGTAATCAGGGACGATCCGTGCATTTTCCAAAATTTGAATATCACCGCCTGATGCTCGGTTAACTATGCTCTGCAACCGATTCCGAAAAGAACTCGATGATGAGGACGGATTTGAAGAAGTCCTGTTTTGCTGCAGACTACTCGTCCCGGTTCGAGATGTAGTCCCGGTTCTCCCTGTGGTACGTGATGAAGAAGTTCTCGATGAACTCGACGAGGGCCTAGAAGAACCTCCTCCCTGACCAGTGATCAAAGTCTGCATTGAGTCGTAGATCTCCTCCACTTTGCCATAGCGAATAGGGATAACCTTAAGCTTAAAATCCTCGTCTGGCTTGATATCCACTCGCTCTATCAGTTCAAGCATACGTTTGACATTAGATGAATTGTCACGCAAGACGAGCGTCTTGCTGACGTCGAGAGCCACAATACCGGCCGGATTCTTAGCCATAGGGGTAATCATCGCTGTAGCCTCACTGGGCAGTATGTGCTTGAGTTGAACGATGTGTGTCACGAACTGATTTGCCTCCGGCAACTCGTTTGAATCGGTGATCGTTGAGAACGCCGCACCTTCCTGTAACGCGTTGGCGCTTGGCACGAAGGTGATGAATTTTTCGCCTACCGGGATCGTTGTGTAGCCGTTGAGCGAAAGGACGCTGTCCATCGCCTGGATGGCCTCCTCGACTGTCAGCGGCGTCTGTGCCTCGAGCGTGACATTGAGGTTGGGTAACGCCGACTGGCGCAGGATAGTGCGGTTGACGTAGTCGGCATAAATCTTGAGGAACTGCTCGATCGGCATGTTGACCAGTTGCAGGTCAGCCATCGGGATGACGTCATCCATGGCCAACGGCGCGTCCTCGCCCTCGGCTGCCTCGTTGTCCAGTGCGTCGAGGATGGCGTTCGCTGCCGCGTCCGGGTCGGCAGTGGGATCGGCGGCTTCATTACCACCGGGAGCCGGGGGCGCGGGAGGAACAGGGACGGGCGGCGAAGGCGGTGCAGGAGGTTGTTGCGCTTGGCCAAGCGCGGCCAGTGCAAGGGTCAACAGACCAGTAGTCAGGAATTTCATGACGTTTGATTGGTTAAAGTTTCGTTTCATTGTGATGTGCGGACGCGTCGCGTCGGGATGCGTCGCTTGGTGCTGGCCGGTTCGGGAGTCGGCTTGGCTTCAGGTTTGGATTCGGGCTCCTCCTTGGCGGCCACGACAGGTTCGATGGCCGGCTTGGCTGGCTCAGACGGTTTTGTCGCCGGTTCCGGGGTGCTGCTTGGTTTGGCCGGAGTCGTTGCGGGTGGCGGGCCGATGTAGTTTTTCTGGTAGCTGGATGTCAGCTTCATGATGCCTTGAAGCTTGGTTTTATTTCGATCCGGGCCCAGATCCATGTCACTCACGCGCACCAATGAGTTGGTTTTCTCGCCCACGAGGCGGAGGAAATTAACAATTTGATCCTCCTTGCCGCTGTATCGGATGCGCAGCGATTTCTCGATGAAAAAATCGTTTTCGGTGGATTCCACTGGGTAGTCGCGTTCGATCGTGATTCCGCTGTCTGCGCTCAACGCGGAGACGATACGCAACATGTCCACTTCCTGTTCCTTGTTCGCCACAGCGGATCCTGCCCCCTCCAATTCACTGATCCGTGCCTTGTACGCGCTGGCCTGATTGATCTCATTGGTAAAGCTGTCCCGCTTTTTTTCCAGTTTATCGATTTCCCTTTTGGTCGTGGCCGGATCGTCAATACTGTCAAACGCCATCCACGCCAACACAATTACCAGAACCACCAACACGGACATCACGAGTCGCCGCTCGCCGGAACTCATGTTGTATCTGTCGAATATGCTTTCTCTATTCGCCATCAAAAGAGCAGGTTAAACTCCATAAAAACTGGTTCTTGTTACGGGTATCCGCCCGTGTTCCACCAAACTTCACATCAGAAAATAAACTCGCACCGTCACCCGTCTCCATCCGGGTGAGTCGCTCCTGATAGCTGTACAATAATGAGTTGGCTCCAGCCTCTCCACTGCCACTGATTTTTAATTTGCGCGAGGTCTTCCCTCCGATTCCTTCTGAGGAAAAATCCAAATCTGTGAAGCTAAGTTCCGGAGGAAGTGCCACGGTGACCTGTTTCCATGCCTCCAGTGCGGCATATTTCAGCGCCTTTCTTTTTTCGAGTGTTTCCACCCGGGCTTTGGCCGCCAGTGCATTGGTGTATTGGAGCCCCTTGGTTTTCACCTGCTGCTCCATATCACTCAACTGTCCCTTGAGATAATTCGCATATCCAAAGTAGGCCAACAGACCCAGAAGCATCATCGCCACTGCGCCCTTGATGCCTTCCATCCAAAGACCGTCCTGAAATCGTTGCCGATATCGCATCCCATAGTCATCGAGCATCAATCCAGGGGCGTTCGACTGTGTGGCATACTCGGCCGTGGCCGTGGCCAGATCCACCTCGCTCATCGGTTCAACTTCCCGGATGCGGTCGCCAAAGCACTTGGCCAAGGCCGGTTTCCAGTCTGCCGTCACCTCGCCGCGCTTGGCCAAGTGGCAGGTCACCTCGGACGGCATCCAGCCGGCCACCTCGCCCGCCCAAGCGACGCGATTGAGTTTCTCCACCAACGCCCCGCGGCTCTCCTCGTGGTCCGGCAGATTGAACGAGTTCACATCGCGCAACCGCCCATCAAACCACCACGAAACGAGTGCGAATACCGAATCGGCGCCCTGCACCAATTGAATGTGCGCGCCGTCCTCCCTCGTGCCCTCCGCAAGTAGCTCGCGCAGGAGGGGTGACTCAACGCGGTCAGCCAAATAACCTTCCCCCTCAAGCTCGGTCAAACGTTCTTCCACCGCATCCCGGGAAGTAATCATCACCAACACCGTCTGTGTCCCCTCCTCATTGGCCGGGCCAGAAACCGGTTCGGCGGACCAAACGGCCTGTGTCATCGGGAGCGGTGAGAGTTCTTCAACCTGAAACTCCAACATCGGCAGCAGTTCCTCCGGTTCACAGGCCGGCAGATCCACCGCACGCAAAAAAACTTTCTCGGGTGGCAACGATGCGATGTTCATCTTGCGGCTGAACATATCGGTCCACGGCTTGGACACCACCTTGGCCGGCGGGTTCTCCCCTTCCGGCACGCTCAGGTCGCCGCCCAGCTTCACCTTTTTCGAGGAGACGGAAAACTGCCACAACCGACTGCCAGCCGATGACGGCTCGATCAGGTTGCAGCTCTTCCAGTTGGTTTTATTTGCAGCCAAGTTGTTACTCCTTCAAATGTTCGTCAGACATGGTAACACGCAGGATTTCCTCGATGGTCGTCTGCCCGTTCATCACCTTTTGCCAGCCATCATCGCGCAGCGTGCGCATGCCCTCGTTTACCGCCACCTGCCCGATCACCGAGGAGGCTTCACGATTGAGGATCAACGGCCGTATGGTCTCGCTCATCACCAACAGTTCGTAAATGGCCAAGCGGCCCTTGTACCCCTGATTGCGGCATTCCTCGCAGCCGACGCCGTGGTAAAATCTCCCCTCTTCAAGTACATGCTCGGGGCAGTTGATCTGCCGCAGATAATCGCGGTCGACCTTCTGTTCCTCCTTGCAGTTCGGGCAGATCGTACGCACGAGGCGCTGCCCCATGACCGCCTCGACGGACGACGCCACAAGGAACGGCTCGATGCCCATGTCGATCAATCGCGTGAACGCACCCGGCGCATCGTTGGTGTGGAGCGTGCTGAAAACCAAGTGACCGGTGAGTGCTGCGCGGATCGCGATGTCCGCCGTCTCGCCGTCTCGAATCTCACCCACCATCACTACGTTCGGATCCTGCCGCAGGATGTGGCGCAGGCCGGTGGCAAACGTCAGCCCGATGTCGGATCGCACCGCAATCTGGTTGATGCCCTTCAACTCGTACTCAACCGGTTCCTCAATTGTGATGATCCGTTGATGCACCGAGTTGATCGTGCTGAGAAAAGCGTAAAGTGATGTGGACTTACCGGAACCGGTCGGTCCGGTGACCAGGATGATGCCGTGCGGCTTGACGATCAGTTCGCGCAACACCGACTCGTCCTTGGGGTCGAAGCCTAACTTGTCGAGGCTCAGAAAAATATTTCCACGAGTCAGCAAACGCAGCGAAACACTCTCACCGTAAACTGTCGGCACCGTTGAGACACGAATATCGAGTTCCTCACCCTTAATGCGGACGTTGATGCGGCCGTCCTGCGGCAAACGCTTCTCGGCGATGTCCATTCCGGACATGACCTTGATACGCGAGATCAGCGAGGCTTGATAACGCTTCAACTGTGGCGGCATCGGCGTCTGGTGCAGGATGCCGTCCACGCGGTAACGGATGCGAAACTCATCCTCCGCCGGCTCGAAGTGAATATCCGTTGCCCGATCCTTGTACGCCTCCCAAATGACCTGATTGACGAACTTGATCACACTGGCGTCCTGGTCGCCCTCGGTGATCTCCTTGTCGGCGTCAAAGAAGATGTCGAGCGTATCGTCCTCGTCATCCTCCAGTTCCTCGAGTGTCTCGGCGCCGACGCCGTAATATTTCTTCAGCGCCTTCTCGATCTCGCCGCGTGTCGCGAGGGCCAGCTTGACCGTGCCGCCCGCGTTGTACTGCACGGCGTTGATCATCGCCGAGTCGAACGGATCACAGACTGCCACTTCGAGCGTGCCGTTCTCGGCATCGATCGGCAGAACAAAATGCTGGAACGCCACCTTGGTGGTGACCCGCTTGCGAGCCTCGTTGGAGGGGTTCAATTCCGCCGGCTCGACAAATCGCAATTCCATCGCTTTAGCCAGACGCTCGAGGAACGTCTCCTCTGTCAGCCCCTTTTCACGGGCAAAAAAGCCCAGCAACGGCTCTTCGGAGCCGTTTTCGGCCGCCGTCCGCCATTCCTTCGTCCACTCCTTAAATTCCCCCGGAGAAGCCAAGTCGGCGTCGGCCAAAATCTGTTTTATCGATGTCAGTGCCATTCCGCGTGTCGCAGATGAGGAGGGATAAACAGCGGTTTACGGCAAAAGTTGCGAAAAAATAGCACTTATTCACACCCGCTTGGCCAAGCGACCCAGCCACCGAACGCTGGGCCAAGCGCTTGGCCGAGCGACCTATTTTCCGGCCAAAATCGATAAAAAATGCTCCAAAGCCGGCGAAAGCACCTTGGTTTTCTTGTACACCGCAGCCACCGGTCTGCTCAATTTAACGTCGCGAAACGAAATCTTGGCCAAGCTATTAAGCGAAACCTCCTGAGCCACAGTTACTTCCGGCACAATCGCCACCCCGGAACCGATCTCCACAGCCCTCTTTACGGTATAAATATTATCGAACTCCATCACCGGGTAG
>JAPPPH010000221.1:0-4763 GCA_028817635.1 Verrucomicrobiales bacterium
AAACCGTAGGAAAGCTGACTTGCCGCTTGGCCAAGGGCAACCCTTTTTTTGGCGCTTGGCCAAGTGCAGCAGCGTTTACTTGGCTTCCCGCTGTACTTCGCGAAACAGAAATGCGTCAGAAGTGAGGAGAGAGATTAGCATGGCATTCATGCTCCCTCCATTATCCCGATAGGCACGATGAGCGGCCTGAAGGACGGGGGCATCGTTGAGGGTCTCATTTCGGCCCATCCAAAAACGAAAGGCGTGCCGGACAAAGACCTGCTCGACGTGCTCGCTCTTGGCGAGGCGATCGATCATCTCCAACGCGTTAGCCACAGGGCCGTCGAGTGCAGGGTCACCGCTGTCAATAATCTCGCCGGACGTGTCCACCGGCTTGTCCAGTTCAGTGGTACGGAACAGGCCGGCGTGGTTGTACATCTCGAACGGCAGGCCAAGCGGATCCATTTTCTCGTGGCAGGTCCAGCAGTACTTTTCCCGCGTGACACGCATGCGTTCGCGGAGGGTTTTATTTGGCTCATCCGGCAGCATGGCGTTCACGGTTATGGGCACGTCCGGCACCCCGCCGCCAAGGAGGCGCTCGCGGATCCAGCGTCCGCGCAGGATGGCGTGATTGTCCATGGCGCCCGTGTGGGAAACGAGCCACGAGGGATGCGTGAGTATGCCGAGACGCTGACCCTCGGGCGCGGTGCCAAGGGTGCGTTCCGGTCTCATCGACCCATTGCCAAAGGAACGACGGCTGACACGGGCGTAAATCTTCGGGCCGGAGAATTCAACAGATGTGACGTTCACATTCGTGTTGTTTCTGTTTTTCCGATTTTTATTCGCGAGCCGTTTCTTCGCCGCCTCGAGTGATCTTTTTTTTCGGTTCAGATTTTTCCGTGCTCGGTTGTTTTTCGGGCCATCCTCCAACTCTGCCTCAAGTTGAGCGACCTCTTTTTCCAAGGCCACCACTTGGGCGGCATCTTCTTTCGCCTGCTCCGCCTCAGCATCACTCCGTGCAGCGATGGCAGCCTTGCGTTCCTGAGGATTGTTCTTGCGACCGAAGTAAGTGCGGTCGTTACCGGCCGCCACGATCTGTTGGGTGGTGAGCAGTTCCTTGAGGATGTCCTTGTCTTTTTCCAGAATCAATTCAATCAGGCGATCGGTGCTGGCGGTGGCATCGAACATCGCACGGTAATGCGAGTTGCCGCGGGTGTTCACGCCGGTGCGCGCGAGGGCGGCATTGTCTTTGCAGATGTAGCCGCCGAGGTCGTAGTCAAAAAAGTCCCTGAAGAATCGCAGCACGCGCGGTTTGCGGAGGCTGTCGTCAGCGAGCATGCGGGTGACTTCGCGGCGCACATCCTCGCGCGTGCGCATGCGGCCTTCGGCGATGGCCTTGCGGAGTTGGGCGTCAGGCTGGATGTAGCTGAGGGCGTGGTTGACGGCGAGGCCGAGTTCCCAGTCCTGCAACATCACGCGGCCGTGCGGGTCGGGTTTGCCGGTAGCCGCCAGCTCGGGGCGAAACAGCGCATCGCGGTCGAGGAAAATGGCAGAGAGCCCCATCATCGCGCCGTCCTTTTTGCCGACCTTGTCGATGGAAGTTTTGACGATCTGCAGGTAATCGGTTGCCTCTTTTTCAGTGGGCGGACGGAAGGTCACGGCTTCAAACAGGAAATCGATGGCCGCTCGCAGGCGTTCATCCGTGACACCTTCTTCCTTCATCAGGGCGTGGATCGGCGTCATGGGCCGGACGATTTTCGTGTTGTACACGATGGCAATCGGCGTGCCCCGGATATCGCCCTTGGGCTTGATTTTGTCGTAGGTCTTCGGGTCGTCGGTGATCTGTTCCGGGAAACCAATCAGGCTCTCCGGGCCGTAAGCCATGTAGCGCAGAATGTCCTCCGCCTTGCCGAGGATCTGCGTGGCTTCGGAGCTGTTGACGGTGTAAAAGTTCGGATAATTCTCCAGCCCATGCTTGCGCGCGGAGGAAAGCACGACAGGCACACTCTTGACGGCGGTGGCATAGGCAACCGTGCCGCCTTCCCAGCGAATGATGCGGTCGGTGCCGAAGTAGAGTTTCAGTTCGCCGCCGTGATTGGTGGGCACCACATCCCCGCGCGTGCGCAGGCCGGGCTTGGTTGGATCGTACGCCGGCTCGGTGTTGATCAGTTCGTTGAGCCGCGTGATGTGTTCCTGCGGCGTAACGCGCCAAATGCGTGCGGGCGATGAAGTCGGCACGAGACGAATGCCCTTGGGCAATGTGCCGAAAAGCAGATCATGCGCGATAAAGTTGCCTTTGTTCGGATCAAGGTGGGCCTGAAAACCGCCCTTGTCCTGCATTACGCGTTGCAACTCGGCAACGACCCAGTCGCTAAAGCGCAGGCGATCAATGATCCCAACCTCCGACTTTTTCTTCGGCGGCATTTCCTGCAGCGTCACCTGCGCCCAGATGGATTTCCACACGGCCGCATTCGTCTCATCCACCGGCCCCAGCTCGGCGAGGTTGAGGTCGCCCTTGGTGGTATCGCCGTCGTGACAATCGAAACAGTTGTTCTCGAGGAACGCGCGCGCGTAAGTCTTGAAGTCGCCCTGTACGGGTTCGCCGGGCGTGTAGGTTTCCGCAGCCTGAGCCGCCGCGCCAAGCACGGCCACCATTGCCGCGCCAAGGGAGCGGGTCAGCGGGTTCATGCCAAGATTTCTTTGAGCGGGCCGGTGCCGGAGTCGAACTTGGCCGCCATCTTCTCGGTCATGTTGTACCGATCCACCTCAACGCCCGAGGCGCGGAGGATGGAAGTGTACAGCGCGTTGATCGGGCGCTTGCCGTCCAGCTGTGTGAAGCAGCCGGTCTTGAACGCGCCGTCGTAATTGCCCAGCAACATCACCGGCCAGGTCTTGCCGGAAGTGTGCTGATAATCGGCGTTGTTGCTGGTGTACACGATGAGCGTGTTGTCCATCATCGTGCCGCTGCCTTCGGGAACACTCTCGAGTTCCTGCATCAGCTTCACGAGCATACGGCTGTTGTACTGGCGGATCTTAATCCAGATCGGGTTGTTCGGCTGTTTCATGTGGCCGAGGTTATGGCCCTGCTGCTCCACGCCAACGCCTTTCCATGAACCGAAAATCTCACCGCGACCGGAGCCAATGGTAAGCACGCTGGTGATGCCCGATTTGAGCGCCGCGATGCCGAGATCCAACAGGCGATCGTGCCAGTCGGTTTCAAATTCCGGGTTGGCGTAGCCCTCGTCCACCTCCGGCGCAAACCGCCGCAGATGACTGGACACCTTGCCGAGCCGTTCGCGCAGCCCGTTGATGTCGCCAAAGCCACGCACGTACTGGCCGTAACGCTGTTTGTCCGCGCCCGGCAACGCCCCGCCCTTCGCAGCGGCCAGTTGCTCAATTCGATCGAACATGCTCGACTGCGCCTCGTGCCGCTGGCGAATCGCTCCCGCCGAAATACCGCCGAACAGCATCTGGTACAGGTGATTCGGATTCGAATGCATGAAAATCGGCTGACCCGCGCCGCTGGCCGAGAGATTCGCCACCGTCGGCTTGGCCTTCATGTTCTCGAGCGAGTCCATGCCAATGCAAAGGTGCGGGAGCAACGTCTCCGGCAGCGCCTTGCTCAGCGTGTAATCAATCGTCGGCCCACTCGGCGGCACACCGTCGCTGCCGCGGTAACCGCCCAGCGCGCCAAAGAACGCACTATGCGACGGGCTGGTGTGAACCCCGTGCAATCCGTTGATGATATGCAGCCGCTCCTTGTACGGCTCCAGTGCCTGAATCGGCTCCGGCAACTTCGCCTTGGCCAGCGAGCCGCTGGTTTTCATGCCTGCAGGAATCGCCGTCAGCGGATCAAACCCCTGATTCTGCATGAAGAAAATTACGCGCTTGGGGGAGCCCTTCTTCGCAGCCTGCGCCACACTGGGCATCATTGGCCCCGCCACGGCCGCAGCCGCGAGACCCTTGAGTACGCTTCGGCGAGTGAGTCCTTGTTTGATCACGATACTAAAAAACGGTTGTGCGCTTGGCCAAGCGCTTGGCCAAGTTTACTCAGCCACGATTTGCAGGATGCCCCCTACCGGGTCGCGCCCATTTGAAGGATTGGCCACGAGCGGCAACAGGTACACCTCGCCTTCAGCATCCTCGCCGAAGCTGGCGATCTGATAGACCGTACCTTTCTGCTGGTGAATGGTGCCGTGCTCGGTGGCCTTGCCGTTCTTTTGGCGGACGGCAAAGATCAGGCCGGTGGCAAAGTCGCCGTAAATGTACGCGCCCTGCAACGCCGGGATGGCCTTACCACGATAGACGTAGCCTCCGGTGATGCTGACACCGTAGCCGTGACCGGGGAATTTACTATCCTTCTCAAGCCCGGCGTGGTGGGCGTACTCAATGACAGGGTCGATCCAATCGCCCTTGGTCGGGCCATCCTCCTTAAACTTGTGGAACGACTCGCGAATGTTCCAGCCGTAGTTGCCGCCCTTGGTGATGAGGTTGACCTCTTCCCACTTGTTCTGCCCGACATCCGCTGCCCACAAGTCGCCGGTCTTGCGGTCGATGCTCATGCGCCAAACGTTTCGCAGACCGTAGGCCCAGATTTCCTTGCGGGTTGTGTCCTTGCGGTCGGCGAAAGGGTTGTCGGCCGGGATGCCGTACTGCAGGTTGCCGCTGCGGGTGTCGACGTCGATGCGTAGAATTTTGCCGAGCAGGTTGTTGAGGTTCTGCGCGTTGTCGTGCGGGTCGTTGGCTTTGCCGCCATCGCCGGAGCTAATGTAGAGTTTGTTGTC
>JAPPPH010000221.1:4773-6155 GCA_028817635.1 Verrucomicrobiales bacterium
TTGCCAAACACCATCACGCCACCGTTGTGGTTCCAATAAGGCTGAGGAAACTCGAGCAGGATGCGCTCCGACTTCATGTCCGCCTTGTTTTTGTCGGACTTCGACACGGTGAATTCACTCACCACGCTGCGCTTGGGGTCCTGCTGGGAATAGTAGACGTAAAACTTTTGGTTAGACTTGAAGTTCGGGTGAAACGCCAGCCCGAGCAGACCTTCCTCATTTTCAACCCAAGGTTTGCGGTCGTTGATGTTGAAGAACTCAATCCGTTTTTTGCCAGACTTGTCCTTGGGCAAAATCACGATCCCGCCGCCCTGCTCGATGCAGAACAGCCGACCGGAGCCATCCGGCGCAGCCTCCAGCCAGAGCGGCCGGTTCAATTCCAAACCCTGCCATACCGGCTTTAGCCCAACCTTGGGAAGTTCCGCCTGTGCCGTGGCCAAGCCGATTGCCAGCGACAGTCCTACCGAAAAAAGACGCAAATGCATGGCCGCGAGTAAACGGTCTGCCCCCGCGAAAGTCAACAAGCGGACTAAATAACCGCGCGAGCGGTTTTCGTGTCAAAAATCACGGTAGACATCACGTCGGTGACGGATTTGCGTGATGTCCACATAACAAGCCGCTTCGTCCACGGTATAAACCACTCGATAATCTCCAACTCGGATTCGCCACAATCCGCGTCGGCCCTGAAGTTTTACCGAACCCCTTGGTCGCGGGTTTTCGGTTAATCGCTCTATTCGATAAAGTATTCGATCTGCCACCTCGACCGGCAACGACTCCAGTTCCTTCCTAGCTGACCGTGCAAAACTGACTTCAAACTCAGGCATCAGCCAAGCGACGCGCATGCCGGCGCTTCACTTCCGCGAAGCTCTCTCGGGGTTCCTTGGCGCGGGATTCAGCCACAAGAGTGTCGTAAAAATCCTCCCAGACTTTTCCGTGCCGTTTCAGGTCAATTACGGCTGCTTTTTTGCGCCCTTCGTCATCAACCATGTAGGATATGCCTGTCATGCCGTCAATCTAGAGGGCCAAAACTCCGTATTCAAACAACAAACTGCCAAAAACGGCATTATTTGCGAACCGTGATTGGCCAAGCGGAAATAATTGAAATAAAATGTCAGGATTTTCGTCTGATGGACGTTCTTCAACGGTGACGCTTACTGAACAGGGTATTTTGCAACGGCTCATGGGCCAGCGGGATCGCATCTCTGCGGCCGCCTGGCTGGTCGTGCGCGACGCCCATATTGCGGAGGATATCTTCCAAAATGTCGCCCTCAAGGCCATGGCCAAGGAGGTGCCGTTTGACTACGACGGGGCGCTGATGTCGTGGGCCTTCATCACGGCCCTCCGCGATGGGATCGACTGGTTGCGTCGCGAAAAGAGTGCCC
>JAPPPH010000348.1 GCA_028817635.1 Verrucomicrobiales bacterium
ACCCGTAGTCGTCGATGTAAATAAGGACGACGTTCGGCTTGGCCAAGCCAGTCGAGACAAAACAAAAAAGGCCAAGCACGATTGAAAGAATCCGTTTTTTCCCGTGCATACTCGACTCAAGCTATCGACAAAACTCCGCTTGGCCAAGCGCACTTTGCGGCTTGTCAAAAGCAGAGGGCATTGATAATCACGTCCCAAGCATTTAACCATTTCAAATGAAAACTCGGTTCATTACCCCCGTCCGTCGAGGTCTGGCCAAGAACGCTTTGCTCGCACTTGGCTTCGTCGCAGCCACAACTGCATTGGCTCAATCGGCAAAGATTGTCACTCAACCCAACGATGTGTCCGCTCCGGCGGAAAGTTCGGCCAGTCTTAAGGCGGAAGCCTCCGGGGAACCGAATACGTACCGATGGCATCGATCAAACGGAGGAGGCGGGGCGCTTAGTTTTACGGGAGAACAGCAGTACGTGTCCGTGCCGATCGATGTGCCGGAGACGGAGTACACGGTTGAGTTTTGGTTTCGCACGGAAGACCCGAATGCCGGCCTTTACTCTATTGTAGATCAAAATCTCGGTGTCGGGGGGCATGACCGGCATATTCATTTGATCGATGGGAATGTTCGCATCCGGACATGGAGCGGCCCGGGCGTGGAGGTGTCCTCGGGGTTGAATCTGGCTGATGGTAAGTGGCACCACATCGCGCACGTCATTAGCATGGATCTCGGCGGACAATTCGTCTACGTGGACGGTGAGTTGGTGATCGAGGGCGTGAAAGACACGTCCAACTTCGACTGGCAAAAGCACGTCAACATCGGTTTTTCGAACGACGCCGCGTCGCAATATCTCAAGGGCGAGATGGATGAGTTGCGCATTTGGGAGGCGGCATTGGAGCAGGAGGAAATCGAGGAACGAATGAACCAGCCGCTGGACGGCGACGAGGATTGGTTGTTGGCCTATTACAATTTTGACCAAGTGGAAGGTGAAACTCTGACGGATGCCACGGAGAACGCGCTCGACGGCACGTTGATCAATTTCGACGAAAACGGATGGGCTTCATCCTCCGCAAGATTGGGCGTGGAATCGCCCATGACCAACGGAGGAGGCATCACCGGAGCGGACACAACTGAGCTGAAGTTTGAGCGCTTGGCCAAGAGCGACGAGGACACGTACTTTTTGGTCGTGACCAACCCGGAGGGGGATGCTGAGAGCGACAAGGCCAAGCTCACCGTTACGGCGGAAGTTACTCCACCCACGGTGGTCAGCGCCACCGCCGACGCCTCGTTTCGCAATGTGTTGGTGACATTTTCCGAGCCGATGGACATGGACGCCACGGCCGATGACGGTAATTTCTCAATCGCAGGTCTCGATCTCGAGGAGGTCTCCGCCGCCGGAGCCGCCTCGGTGCGCTTGATTACGGAAGAGATGGGAGAGGGCAAGGAATTTACACTCACGATTTCAGGCGGGAAGGATCTCGCAGGCAACTCAATCGACGGCGACGTGACCGTGACGTTTGGTAGCTATGTGTTCAGCCGAGGTTTCCTAACATACGAATTTTTTGGCGGGATTCCCGGTGTCACGGTTGAGGGGCTGCTCGACTCGGAAAAATTTGACGCCAATCTGCCGGATACCGTCCCCGGATTTGAGAGCAGGGCGGTGTATCTTCCTGCGTTTTCGACGTTTTCAAAATTCGGTAACATCGCTGATAACTACGGAGCGAAAATAAGTGGTTATGTCACCCCGCCGACGGATGGGTTTTATGAGTTTCACATCCGCAGTGATGACGCCTCGCAACTGTACGTCAGTAGCGATGACTCCCCGGAAAACACAGAGCTGGTTGCCGAAGAGTTGAACTGCTGCGGAGGATTCATGGAATCGGGAGAACCGGAAACCGGCGGTCCGGCCGAGGAATTGACTGCGGGTGATCGCTACTACGTGGAGGCGCTTTACAAGGAAGGAGGTGGTGGAGACTGGTTCGAGGCCGCTTGGCGTCATGAAGAGGACACCGAGACGATCCCGGCCGGGGCTCTCAAACCGATCGCCGGGGGAATGATTGGTACCTTCGCCCCACCACAAAAACTGAACTTTCAGGAAGTGGTTGAAGGCGCCGATGCCCCCATCGAGGGGGAGTTGACCCTGATCGAAAACTCCGAGGGATCGATTGAGGTTTCCGTTCAGTCGGTGATTCAGGAATCCATCTGGTTTTGGGAACGATCCATCGACGCCGGCGCTTGGTTACCGGTTCCCTCGAATGGAACGACCCTCCTGTCCATCCCGCCGCTGAGCCTTGGGAGCGATTACTCGTACCGTTTAATTTTGGCGGTAGCCGGCGGGGAATTGGCCGTGGCGACTTACAACATCGATGTGACTAAAGACGTGACAGCCCCACAAATCGTATCGACCGGTGCGTTGATCACGGAAGAAGAACTGGTCGAGATCGGGGTTCGATTCAGCGAATTACTGGACACGGAATCTGCAGAGGACGCAGGTAATTATTCAGTAAAAGGTGCAGATGTTCAGTCGGCCGTGCTGGCTGGCAAGGGCGACCGTGTCCTGCTTGAAGTCGACGGGCTCGATACAGGCGAGTTTGTTTTGACTGTCAACGGCGTGAAGGACTTGGCCGGGAACAAATTGACCGACGTAAAAACGGAAGGCGAGCTCACCGGGCTACAGGTCTTAAACATTGGCGATCTTGCTCCGGAAGGTGAGGCCCACAACTTTGGCGAGGAAATCGAAGTGATCGCGGGTGGATTTGATATCTGGGCCAACGCTGACGATTTCACGTTTTTGTTTGAGGAAAAAAATGGTGACTTCGATGTCGCCGTTCAGGTTTCGGATATCCAAAACGGCGGGGGATCATGGGCACGAAACGGCCTGATGGTGCGCGAGTCGCTGGAGGATTACAGCAAGATGCTCGGGGCATTTGTCACTCCGCCTAGCGGACTGACAAACCAAGGCTATTTCGCCCTCGAACGTCGGGAGGACTCCGCCAATTGTTTTTGGTGGAATAACAATGGAACTCCCGGCAGCCCTGTCAAACATGGGGTGATCAATTACGACACCGCCGCCGTTCCCGGACTGCCAAACCTGTGGCTGCGTTTGAAGCGCACAGGAAACAAGTTCACCGCCTTCCGCAGTGCGGACGGGCAGGACTGGATCGAGATGGGGGTGAACGAACTCGAGTTTTCGGAGACGGTTTATTTTGGCATATGCCAAGCGAGACACGCCGGGGCGACTTCATTTGTCCGGTACAAAAACTACGGCCCGTTTGTGTACGACGGCACGGAGATCACGATTACCGAGCCACCGCAAAGCGTCACGGCCACGCTTGGTTGGGATCACACGTTTCGTGTGGGCTACACGGCCACAGCCTCCGGCAAACCGATCGCCGACTCCGAGCTGACATTTCAATGGAATCGCGATGGCCAAGCGATTGAAGGCGCAAACCAAGCAGCCTACACCACCCCCGGCGTGCTTGGGGAGGAGGATAGCGGGGCCAAGTACTCGGTCAGCATCACAATGGGTGATGTCACAGTGACCTCGGATGAAGCCATATTATCGGTCGAGAAAGACACCACACCGCCGACCGTGACTATCATTCAGGCGAAGCGTCCGGCACCTGTTTCCGGCGGCGGGGCAGCGTTGGAATTCAAGGGCAGCGGCCAATATGTCTCCGTGCCGATTAATATCCCTGAGACGAATTACACGGTGGAGTTTTGGTTCCGAACAGAAGATCCGGAAGCGGGGTTGTACGCTGTGGCGGATCAAAATCTGGGTGCCGGCGGACATGATCGTCACCTGTTCCTCACCGGTGGTAATCTGAAGGTTCGCACATGGAACACAGAGATTATCCAGACTGAAGGTTTAAACTTGGCCGATGGCCAATGGCATCACGTGGCACATACGCTTGGCCGCAAAGCCAAGGGCCAACAGTTGTTCGTCGACGGCAAATTGGCCGCCCAAGGCACCAAGACCGCCTCCAACTTCAACTGGCAAAAACACATCAACATCGGCTTCTCCAACGACGCCGGCTCGCAGCACTTGGTCGGTGCAATCGATGAACTTCGCATCTGGCGTGTGGTTCGCACCGAGGAGGAGATCAACGCGACGATGAACAAGCCACTCACTGGCGACGAGTCGCGGTTGTTGGCCTACTACACCTTCGACGAAACCAAGGGCAACATTTTGCCGGACGCGCTTGGCAAGCATGACGGCACTTTGGTCGGTTTGAACGACCGCAGTTGGGTGCTGTCCGATGCACCGCTTGGCCAAGCGCCGATGGAAGGCATCCAACTACCGGTCACCATCGAAATTAACTTTGACGATCTCATCCGCGACCCCAATCAAGGTAGCGGTGGGTCGTTGATTTTTGACGGCGCCGGGGCACACGTCGCCCTGCCGGATGACATCCCGCAAATCTTCAGCGACGGCGAGGCGGTCACGGTGGAGTACTGGTTTAAGGGTGAGTCGTTGCAGTCCGCAGTCCGCTGGCAGGACGGCCAATACTTCGTCGCCGGCTGGCACGGCCAACACATCATCTCGACCGATGGGGGCACTGCCAACGGCATCGCGGTTGGCCCGGCAACGGACGGAAAATGGCACCATGTGGCCATGACGTGGGAGGTCGACATGGTTGACGGCTTCAAGAGCTACCTCGACGGCGAACTGGTGGCCAAGCGCGATTCCGGTGCGAATTATCTACCGCTAATCAACACGCACTGTTACCTCGGCGCATTCATGGGAATCGCCGAATTCACCAAGGGCCAACTTGATGAGGTTCGCATTTGGGAAACCGCACGGACGCAGGAAGAGTTGCAGGAATGGATGAACAAACCACTGAAGGGAGACGAGGACAGCTTGATCGCCTACTATCAATTCGATGAGATTACCGGGAACATTTTACCCGACCTAAGCGGGAACGAACTCGACGGGGCACTCGTCAACATGACCGATGCCAACTGGGCTGCCGGTCCCCATGCGGGATTCACCCGCGTCGGGCCAAAAGGCCAAGCCGAACCCGGCACGGTGGAAGTGGAAGGCGGTGAGATTGCGTCCATTGAATATCTCACAAATGGACGCTCCATACGGGCAGTCGTTTATGGTGATTTGAGCAGAGAAATTCAGGTCGAGATTAGCGGCATCCGTGACGCTGGCGACAACGAGATGAAAAGGATGCAATTCTCCGTACCGGTCGAGCAGGACGGCCCGGCGGAAGCCCCGTTGGTGACCATGGATCAAGCAGATGGCACCTTAATCATCAACACCACAGCCGGAACGTTGCAGACGGCGCCTAGCGTAAATGGTCCGTGGGAGAACGTTGCCGCCCCGCTACAAATTAAGCTGGATGAGTTGAGACCCGCTGAATTTTTCCGGGCAATCAACCCGTAACAAGCCAGCTTAACGCCGATCAGCCAAGGCTTCCTTGCTTTGCGCGTGGACATCCTTGTGCAGTGATTCACCGTGGGAATCCATCGTGACGACGGCTGGGAATTCGTGCACCTCCAACTCCCAGATGGCCTCGGGCGATCCAAATTCCTCGAGCATGTAAACATCACGCACTCGCACAATGCACTCGGCCAGCACCTGCGCTGCCCCCCCGATGGCGTGCAGATAAACCGCACCGTGCTCCCGGCACGCCGCAAGGGTCTTATCGGCCATGCCACCCTTGCCGATCACACCTCGCACGCCAAACTGTTTCATGATATCTCCCTGATACGGCTCCTCGCGGATGGACGTCGTGGGGCCGGCTGCCACCACTTTCCATTCGTCGTTGTCATCCTTCAGAACAACCGGACCGCAGTGATAAATAATGCCACCCTCTAGGTTAACACCTGCGGGCAACTCACCCCCCTCATGCAGGTATTTGTGAACGGCATCACGTCCGGTGAACACCACGCCGGAGATCAAAACCTGATCACCAACCTTTAGTTCACGAATGGCCTCTTCAGTAACCGGCGAAGTTAAATGATGGGTCATGGCGAATCTCGATAAATTTCACGGCGATGCCCAACTGTCAGCAAAAAGACCGTGTTTCCTGGAATGTCTAGTTCATAAATAAATATATATTCTCCTAATATAAATCTATAGTACTGACTGCCTTTCATTCGGTGGTGTGCGAATTGTTCCAAGTTCATTCC
>JAPPPH010000105.1 GCA_028817635.1 Verrucomicrobiales bacterium
CCCAAGCGCTTGGCCAAGCGCGGATTAGTTCTTGAGTTTTGGGCCCCTTATGTGCCCAATCCCCGCCGCTATTTTTATGAGGAAACAAACCCCTAAGCTGAACAGAAACTGGCAGAAGCCGGTTCTGTTGACCACAGCAGCCACGTTGAGTGCGATTGGCCAGGCCGGCCTGGCGCAGGAGGAAGCCTCGGGCGAACTGCCGCCGGTCATGGTGATTTCGCAGGCTCCCGAGACCGAAACACAATCGGTAACGTTGCTGAGTGGTGAAACGATCACGCTGGGTGGGATCTCGGAAGTGCGTGACATTCAGACGGCCCTGCCGAACTTCACGGTATTCGACGCGAACAACACCCGCATGCCCAAGTTCAGCGTACGCGGCCTGCGCGAGAACAGCTTCGGTGCCGGGCAGTCGGCGATCGGCATGTACGTCGACGGCGTGCCGTACTCCGACATGATGTCCCGCGGCCTGTCGCTTTACGATGTCGATCACATCGAGTTTTTACGCGGCCCACAGGGAACGCGGTTTGGTGCCGGCGCAGCCCCGGGCGGCGTAGTCAGCATCAAGACACGTCAGCCGGGTGCGGAGTGGGGCGGCAACGCCGGGCTCAGCTTTGGCGACCACGATTCGCAGGAATACCGGCTTAACGCCAGCGGCCCGATCTCGGACACGCTCGGGGTCAGCATCAGCGGTCTGTACAACGACCGGGATGGCTTCATCAAAAATGTGCCAACCGGCTCGGAGATCGACAGTCGCGAGACCACGGCCGGTCGACTGCAGTTTGTCCTCAAGCCAAGCGACCCGTGGACGCTTCGTTTGTCCGGATCGACCGAGCGTTACGACGACGGTTTCATGCCAACTTACAATCCGTTGAGCGATGGCGGCCCGCACAAGGTCAATCGCGACTTCCCCGGCTACGTGGACACCGACGTGGACACGATCGCTCTGACGGCAGAGTTCGATGGCAGCCAGTACGATTTTAGCTCGGTGACCGCTTACCGCAGTTGGGAGCAGGATTTGCAGCAGGACTTTGACTTCACCGCGATCCCGGTGGTCATGCCGCAGCTCGGTTTCTTCCCGGTGATCGGTGTGAGCCAGCCGGACGTGGAGCAGTTCTCGCAGGAACTCAAGCTAAGCTCAGAGGAGAGCGAGACCTTCAACTGGTCGGCCGGCGCGTACTATTCTGACCGCGATACGGATAACGTGTCCGGCTCGCTTTACCCGCAGGGCATGCTGCATCCGCTTTACGGCCAGTTGCCGGGACCGATCCCGAACTATACCACCGCGTCGATGAACGACGAGGACAAGGCGCTTTTCTGGGAGGGCGACCTGCTGGCTTCGCAGGCCGGTATAACGATCACTGCCGGTTTACGCTATCAGGACAGCGACCGCTCAATTAATCGCAGCAGCAGCACAGCCAGCGTGAACGACAGCGATGACTGGGACGCTTGGCTGCCAAAACTGGGCGTCTCCTTTGCACTCAACGAGCGCGACACGGTGTTTGCCAGCGCAGCCAAAGGCTTCCAGTCAGGTGGATTCAACTATTACGGTGGTACTCCGGAGTCGGCACAGTACGACGCGGCTGAGTCGTGGAACTACGAGATTGGCTGGTCCGCCTCGTGGAACGGTGGCCGTCTCCACACCCGTGCAGCGTTGTTTTACAGTGACTTCGAGGACTATCAGGTTTACCGCCTCAACCCAATGAACCCGACCGAGGCGTACATGGTCAACGCCTCCGAGGCCAGCAGCTACGGACTCGAACTCGAGGCCGAGGCAGCCGTGAGCGATACGGTTACTCTGAGTGCCGCGCTGGGTCTGGTGAACGCCGAGTTTGACAGCTACACCGACAACGTGTTGCGCAGTGTACTTGGCCCGCATGCAGCCGGCTATGAGTTTGGCGGCAACGACATCAACTTCGTGCCGGAGTACACCGCAAACCTCGGTGCGCACATCGAGTTGCCGTGGAACCTTTACACCAACTGGGAAGTGCAGGGCATCGGCGAATACTGGCTCGACGAGGCCAACACCGCCGAGCAGGACGCTTACGCGCTCGTAAACGCCCGCCTCGGCTACAAACGCGACAACTGGGAACTGTTCGTCTACGCACGAAACCTCACCGACGAGGATTACTCCAACAACGCGTTGGACCTGCGCTACACGGATTACTCCAACCCGGCCGCCCCGCGCCCGGCTGGCATGATCTTGCACATCCCGGGCTGGGAACGCACAATCGGGGCCGGCCTCAGCGCCAGTTTCTAACCGGGTCAACTAACTTTCATCAGCCGGGCCAAGCGCCCGGTTTTTTTTGTCGCTCGGCCAAGCGCGGGCGGATGTAGCTTTTGCTTGTTTCCGGTAGGGAGGCGAATGCAAACTGCCCGCGTTCATGAAACACAATTTTCTTTTAGGCATCCTCGCGTTGGTCTTGGCTGCGTCGCTTGGCCAAGCGGCCAAACCGGAGATTCAACACGTGATGATCGAGCCGGCGACCGAGGACACGCCGCGCAGTGACACCGCCGCCATCGCCCCACTGGCCGACGGCCGCCTGATGGTCGTCTACAACAAGTTCCACAAAACCAAGGAAGCCGGCCGCGATCATGGCCTGTGCACGATTTGGTCGAAGCTAAGTGCCGACAACGGTCGCACTTGGGATACCCCCCGAATGCTGGTGGACTCCGCCGAGGGCGACATGAACGTGCAGGCCCCGGCCATCATGCGTACCCGCGCCGGCGAGTTGTACGTGATCGCTCTCCGCGCACACAAAGGTGGCTCCAGCAGCACCATGTGCGTATTCGTGTCCAAGGATGAAGGGAAAACATTTACGGAACTGCCCCCGATCTGGAAACGATCCAAAGGCCAACTGCTTCAGGGCGGCACGAGCTGCATCATGGAACTGAGCGATGGACGATTTCTGCTGCCGTTTCATGGCGGCACAGGTAATCAGTGGAGCCAAAAGAATTCCGCCGGCTGTTACTTCAGCGATGACAAGGGCCAGACTTGGAAGCGCTCCTCGCTCATCGACCTGCCCAAGCGCGGCGCCATGGAGGCCTCCGTGGTGGAGTTGAACGATGGTTCGCTGATGATGACGCTGCGGACGCAACTTGGTGGCCCGCATATCGCCCGGTCCAAGGATCGAGGGCAGACTTGGAGCAAGGCCCTTTTCAGCGGGCTCGAAGGAGGTGAATCCGGCACCTGCCTGCGGCGGTTGCCGGGCAGTGATCGCGTGGTTTTGTTTTGGAATAACAGCAAATTTCAGCCCGGGCACCATCACTTCGGTGAACGGACCCCATTGAGTGCTGCGGTGTCCGATGACAACGGCAAGACGTGGCGAAAGCTGGGCAACATCGCCGAAAACCCCAAGGCCGAGTACACCAACCTCGACTGTTTCTTCACCAAAAACGGGGACGCGGTGCTGACCTACCTGTACGCGGAGCCGGCGTGGAATCGCAAAGCCATCGACCTCAAGGCAGCCCTCATCCCGAAGGCCTGGTTTAAGTAAAAAAATCCTCACGCGAAGCCGCGAAGGTTGCAAAGAGGTAGGGACGGCTGTCCCAGCCGTCCCCAAAAAACCAAGCGCAAAAAAAGTCGCGCAAGCGTCATGGAGTGCGGCGCTCCGCGCCGCTTTGGCGAAGCCGAATGGGATGGGCTTTGATCCCCAAAAAGCGGTGTCGCCGCTTCGCTCTGCCACCGCACTCCAAGGAGCGCTTGGCCAAGCGCGTATTGAGTTTACTTCACCGCTTGGCCAGGCGGGCGATGGCTTTTTTGACGACCCAGTTGGATTTTTCCAACGCCTCGCGTGCCTGCGGTTCGTCGGTGCCGGTGAGTTGACGGACGATGCGCACGGCGCGGTCGCGCAGCTTGGTGTTGCTCGGGTCGAGGTCGACCATCAGGTTGCCGACCACTTTTCCAATCTTCACCATCGCCAGCGTAGTGATGATGTTGAGGATCAACTTGGTGGCGGTGCCGCTTTTTAGGCGGGTGGAGCCAGTCAACAGTTCCGGGCCGATCCGCGGGTTGATGACGACGTGCGGTTTGTTGTTTCGGGGGATTTTCAGGGTAGGGTTGAAGCAGAGTAGTGCGGTTTTTGCGCCGCGTTTTTTTGCTTCCCGAATGCCACCCCAAACGAACGGGGTGCGTCCGCTGGCGGCAATGCCGATGAAGACGTCGTGCTTGCCGACACCGCGATAACGCACGGCCTCGGCACCGGCCTCGGCGTTGTCTTCCGCACCCTCCACCGCTTGGCATAGGGCGGGGAAGCCGCCGGCAATGATGCCCTGCACCTGTTCAGGGTCGGCCCGAAAGGTGGGTGGGCATTCGCTGGCATCGAGCACGCCGAGGCGGCCGCTCGTGCCGGCGCCGCTGTAAAAAAGTCGCCCCCCACTTTTGAAGGCATCGACCACCCAGCGCACGATGCGGAGCAACTTGGTTTTCTCCGATTTGATGGCTGCGGGGATTTGACTGTCTTCGTCGAGGAACAGGTCGATCGCTTGGCCAAGCGGGAGTCGGTCGAGGTTCATCGAGCGCGGATGACGTTGTTCGGTGGGCGCTTGGCCAAGTTGCGCCAAGTCCGGGACCGGGATTGTTTGGGCTTGGCCAAGCGGAGTTGTGACCTTGTCCGATGACGGTCGCTTGGCCAAGCGGCGTGCCAACTCGAGCGCGCCTGTGGCACTTTCGTTCTTCAATGGAACCACTTGCGAACCGGGTCGGCGGGCGCGGATGGCCTTGGCAACTCTGGCGGCAAACTTGGGCTGCCTGAGTAGCACGCTGCCGGCGAGAAGAAACCGTATTGGATCGTTTTTTTCGCATAGGTTATTGGCACAGGCGCGGGCGTCCTTGGCCAGTGTGTTGACGGCTCCGTCGAGTATATCGGCCGCGATTTTGTCGCGCTTGGCTTGGGCGGCGAACACCTCTTTGGCCAAGTCAGCGATCTCGGGTTTGGACGCCCTGGCAACCCAGTCGATTAGTTGATCGGGCTCATTGAGTTGGAGTCGGCGCAGGATGCGTTGGCCAAGCGCAGACCATTTGCCGTCGCGGTCGAGGTAGAAGACGCAGGCCTTTAGGGCGCGCAGGCCGATCTCGTAGCCGCTGCCTTTGTCGCCAAGGATGTGGCCCCAGCCACCGAGCTTGGACGTCGTACCGTCAGGCGTCTGGCCAAAACAGCAGGAACCGGTACCGCTGAGGACGAGGACGCGCGCGATTTGTTTGCGCCGGGTGTCTGCCGCAAGAGCGGTTTCGAGGTCGTTGGTGGCGTGGATCGCCGTGGCTGTTTTCCAAACTCCGGCTGTGATTTTGTGCAGTCGTTTTTTGTCGGAAGCGGCCCGTGCCCCGGCCATGCCGATGGCAACGCAATCGGGGGAGTCAAACGCCTTCGCGATCTTGCGGAGGTGGGCGGCGAGTTGGCGGTCATTGAGTAACCGGAGGTTGGCCGGGCCAAACTCCGCGCGCAGCACTTCGTCCGCCTGCTCGAGAAGGGCCACGGTTCGCGTGGCGCCACATTCGATGCCCAACAGGTTGGCCACGGCTCAGGATTCGAGCAAATCGGCCGGGGCGACCTCGATTTTTGAAGCAATCTCCGCCGGGATGTCGCAGGCTTTCATCGTGCCATCGGCATCCCGTGACACGCAGACGACGGTGAGTTTGCCGGTGGCGGCGAGTTCGCGTTCGTTGTCGTTCAGTTTGTTGAAACGGAATTGATAGGTGATCGCCTTGGAGCGGAGCTCGGCGACGAGTAGGTGAATTTCGATCTCGTCCTCGAAGCGGAGGGGTTTTTTGAAATCGAAACTGGTGTGCACGCGCGGCCAGCCGACCGGCGGGTCGAGTTCGCTCGTGACGATTGAGTAGCCGATCGATCGAAAAAAGCGGTGTTCGGCCGACTCCATGTATTTGCAAAAGTTGGAGAAGTGCACGATGCCGGCCATGTCGGTTTCGGAAAACTCGATGGTGCGGACGAATTTGAACTCGTGTGCCACGTCGGGAATGTAATTGGGCCGGAGTCGGAAAACGACTGAATTAAATTTGCCGCGCAGGCACTCGAGATAGGCGGTGATGAGATCCGGTAGATCTGCACTGTAGCCGCCCTCCAAGGCGTGAG
>JAPPPH010000085.1:0-3194 GCA_028817635.1 Verrucomicrobiales bacterium
GACTGGCGGTAGGTCCGAGAGTTTACGATGAGCCGCACGACGTGCTTGATATCCCAACCGCTCTCGATGAACTCAACCGCCAGCCAGTCGAGCAGTTCCGGGTGCGTGGGCCACTCGCCCTGCGAGCCGGTGTCATCGAGCGAACGCGACAGGCCGTTGCCAAAAAACAGATACCAGAGCCGGTTCACGAATACGCGTGCGGTCAACGGATTTTCCGGTTGTGTCAGCCAATTCGCCAAGTCCAGACGAGTGGCTCGTTCGGTCGTCTCATTCGTTGGCAAAAAATGAGGTGTGGCTGGTAACACGACTTCGCCGGAGTCATCCATCCAGTTGCCGCGCGATAGCACGCGGATGGTTCGCGGCTTCACTCGACCGGTGACCATCGTTCGCGTCTCCTGCCCGGTGACGTCGAGCGGCGAGACGACCTTCAACTCCGGGTTGCGGGTAGTCGGCAGCGAGTTGCTGCCGCGAAATGTCTGCACATCATCCACGTCCGCAAAAAAGGCGGCGAGACTGTAAAAATCACGCTGCGTAAACGGGTCGTATTTGTGGTCGTGACACTCGCTACAGCCAACCGTCGCGCCGAGCCAGGCGTTGGAGACGTTGCGCACGCGGTCGGCCGAGTACTTGGCCAAATATTCCTTCTGCTGCACCCCACCCTCGTGCGAGGTCTGCAACAGCCGGTTGTAGCCGCTGGCGATCTTGTCGTTGACGGTGGAGCCGGGCAACAAGTCACCCGCAAGTTGCGCCGCCGTGAACCGATCGAACGGCATATTGTCGTTGAACGCCTTGATCACCCAGTCGCGGTACGGCGTGATGGCATGATCCTGATCACCGTGATAGCCGACCGTGTCGGCGTACCGGACGAGATCGAGCCAGTAGCTGGCCAAGCGTTCGCCAAACTGCGGGGCAACGAGCAGTTCATCGACCAGCGCCGCATAACTTTCGGGTGACTTGGTCAGACGCTTGGCCAAGTGAGGCGACGGCGGCAGGCCGGTCAGGTCGAAATGCAGCCGCCGCGCCAACGTCGCGGCATCGGCTTCCGGCGACGGGGCCAACGACTCCCGCTCAAGCCGGGCGAGAACGAAACGATCAATCGCGCCGCTTGGCCAAGCGCGGTTTTGCACCACAGGCAAGGCTGAGCGCTTGACCGGCAGGTAAGCCCAGTGTTGCTCGTACTCTGCGCCCTGCACGATCCAGTCGCGGAGCAGCCGTTTTTCATCATCGGTCAAAGGTTTGCCGGTTTTTGCCGGAGGCATGAGATCGTCGGGGTCGTCTGTGTGGATGCGGGTGAGCAGTTCACTTTTGTCGGGCAAACCGGGAACCACCGCAGCGTAACCGCCGAGATCGGCAAGTGCGCCTTCGCGGGTGTCAAACCGCAGGGCGGCCTTGCGATGGTTGGCGTCCGGCCCGTGGCAGGAGAAGCATTTGTCGGAGAGAATGGGCCGAATGTCGCGGTTAAACCGAACCCCGTCTCCCGCCACAGCGCTTGGCCAAGCGCCGCCCGCTAGTAGCAGCCCCGACAACCCGATAAACCTGCAAAAAGTACGCAACATGAGTGCGGGCGAAATCTGCCAGAAAACCGCTCGGCTGTCACACCCCGCTTGGCCAGGCGCTTGGCATGTAGTTTGCTCAGAATTGATCGGTTTTTCGGGCAAAACCGCCTAAAAACTCAGACTGGTCGGATTGACAATTCACCCGGCCAACGTACTCTTTTAACGAATTTACGACGTGATGAAGCGGATTCAATGGCACAAACTGGCACTGGCCACGCTCGCGATGCTACTCGTGCACGGGGCATTTACCCCGGCGGAGGCGCGCAAAGGCTACCTCTCTCGAATGAAAAAGAGAGGTCCAGCCAACCGGGAATCGTCTGAGGCGGTTCCCGCCGGGCCGATGGGCCAAATCGTTGTGCCGCTCAACAGCCTCAGCGCCCGGGATGCGCGGCAGTTGCTGGAGTCGACCTACGGCGAGGAGAACGGTATCCGGATCACCCAGCCGGGCGGCTCTGCCAAGGGTGTGATTGTGACGGCGCCCAGAGATGAACTCAACAGTATCGCCGCTCTCATGAAACAGGCTGATCCAAGCGATCTGGATTTTCTCCTCAGCATTGAATCGAAGCTGCCGGATCATTATTTCTCCTCGGAAAGGGATTTGGAGCATTCCCCGGAAGTGTACACCGCGATGCGGAAGTCGGCTGTTGAGTATCTGAATGAAAACAATCCCGACTGGAAAAAACGCGCCAAACCTTTCGGATGGTATCGCGGCGACCGAAACGTGCCTCGTCGGACGGCGATTCGCCTGCAACACGCAACGGCATCGGGCGTGGCAGAGCAATTGCAACCGTTGTTCTCCAATAATGTCGTGCAAATCGAACCGGTGAACGGAGCGAACATCTTGCTGGTCACGGGCCCGGCTACCACGTTGACAAGCCTCCGTGAGACGATCGTTCAGATGGATTTCTTAGCTCGGCAGGAATCAGCCGATGAAATTGCAAATCGGACGAAGTACATTCGTCGGATGGCTGGCTCGCGTAACTCTGCGTTTCGTATCACACGTCCCCATAAACCAAGAATAAGACCGCTGCCGGCTATCACAGTCACAGGAGATCCCGAGCCGGTCTTTGAAAACACCCAGGCGCATCAATCGCGCAATCTGGGATCTTATAAACCGAAGCCGGTCATCTCGACACCAAACGAATCGAAAGAGCCCGATGCATTCGAAAGCTATATCGAAGAGTACATCAAGGAGACTCTCGAAGAAGCTACCAAACCTCGACAACCAAGAATCTGGGTGGAAAGCGGAGGTTATCCCGAATTGGACACCATTTTAAACACGCCGACCCCGCCGCCCCCGTCAGGCGGAAGTTCAGCCGCCTACACGAGCGGAAGTAAAAAAGTCTCCACACAAGACAATAAATAATCTTCCTCCCGCTTTTTCATTCCCTCTTTGACTTCTGGGAGTTCGGCCGCCAGACTGCGCGTCACCGAATTCTCAATGTCTGGCAACCTTTCCGCTGAACAAATCGCCGCGTTTCAGGACGACGGCTACCTGATTGTCCCCGGTCTTTTCGATCCCGACGAGGCCAAAATTCTTCACGCCGCCGCCAAGGCCGACAAGGCGTTCGACAAACACGCACACGATCTCGCGGACGGCGAAGGCGGCAAGGCCCAACTCGTCCTCTGGAACAAGGC
>JAPPPH010000085.1:3204-6047 GCA_028817635.1 Verrucomicrobiales bacterium
ATGCGGTTTACCATTACCACAGCAAACTGCGCATCAAGCGGCCCCGCACCGGCGGCGCCTGGAGCTGGCATCAGGACTACGGGTACTGGTACCAAAACGGCTGCCTCTATCCCGACATGGCCTCGGCCTTCATCGCGATCGATCCCAACACCAGGGACAACGGCTGCATGCAGGTGCTCAAGGGCTCTCACAAATTGGGGCGCGTCGAGCACGGCCGGTTTGGTGACCAGACCGGCGCCGACCCCGAGCGGGTCGAGGCGGCCATGAAACACATGGAGCTGGTCTACGTGGAGATCGAGCCGGGCGACACGTTGTTCTTTCACAGCAACACATTGCATCGCTCCGACCAAAACACCTCCGACACACCCCGCTGGTCCCTGCTATGCTGCTACAATACCAAACACAACAATCCCTACAAAAAATCGCACCACCCCTTTTACGAGCCGATCGACAAACTACCGGACAACGCCATCAGGGAAATGGGCGCGACACTGTTCGAGAGCGGCACCGAGTTTTGGGATCCCGTCGAGGACGAAACGGTTGGGAAGAAATCCTAAATCCTAATATCGAAATCCTAAACAAATTCGAATTTCGAAATTCAAATTTTGGATTTGTTTAGGATTTAGGATTTCGATATTCGGATTTAACAAAAAATGAACTTGGACATTCACTCTCCGCTGCCCGAGCGCAAGGACTGGCGCATTGGCTGCATCGGTAGCGGCTTCATCATGAACGACTGCCACCTTGTGGCCTACGGCAAAGCCGGCTTCAACCCGGTCGCCATCGCCTCACGCACCCGCGACAACGCCGCCAAATGTGCTGAGCAACACAGCATCGCCACCGTGCACGACTCCATCGATCAGTTGCTGGACGACGAATCCATCGAGGTGCTCGACGTCGCCGTGCCGCCCGACAACCAGCTCGAGGTCATCAAGGCCGCCTGCGATCGCGGCATCGTCAAGGGCATCCTCGCGCAAAAACCACTCGGCGGAAATTACGCCGAGGCAGCCGAGGCGGTCGAAGCCTGCGAGAAAGCCGGCATCGTATTGGCCGTGAACCAAAACATGCGCTACGACCAGTCCGTCCGAGCCGGCAAAACCCTGCTGACAAACGGCACCATCGGCGAACCGATCCTCGCCACCATCGACATGCGTGGCATCCCGCACTGGATGCCGTGGCAGGAACGCCAGGGCTGGGTCACCCTCCGCATCATGTCCATTCATCACATGGACACCTTCCGCTACTGGTTCGGCGATCCCGAGCGCATCTACTGCTCCGTACGCACCGATCCGCGCACCCAGTTCCCGCACACAGACGGCATCGCCAGCTACATCCTCGAGTACGCCAGTGGCCTGCGTGCCATCGCCGTCGACGACACTTGGACCGGCCCCGCCCGCGAAGGCGCCCCTGCCGACATCGGCATCGAATGGCGCATTGAGGGACTCGACGGCTTGGCCAAGGGCAACATCGGCTGGTGTCAGGACCCGTACACCACGCCATCCACCATGACCTACGCGGCCAAGGGCGACTCGGAATTCCACTCACCCACCTGGCCCGAGAGCTGGTTCCCCGACGCCTTCATCGGAACCATGGCCCAGCTACTCATCGCATTGGAGACCGGCGAAGAACCGGCCATCGGCGCCCGCGACAACCTCAAAACCATGGCCTTGGTTGAAGCCGCCTATCGCAGCGCCGAGGAACACCGCGCCATCGAGCTAAGCGAGATCCATAAATAACCCGCTTGGCCAAGCGCTTGGCCAAGCGATGTTGAGAAAACCACGAAGGACACGAAGATCACGAAGGATCATAGGACGAATCGTTTTAAGCCGTTCTTCAACAGGGAGACGTTAAAGTTAATCAGGAAGCCAGTTTTGATCTTGGCCAATTTCATGTAGGTCATCAGTTGCGCCTGATGCACGGAGGTCAATGCATCGACGCACTTCAGCTCCAATATCAATTGTCCTTCCACCAGCAGATCGATTCGGTAACCACAGTCGATCTTTTGCCCCTTGTATTCAACGGGGAGATTTTTTTGTCTATCGAATTGTATACCACCCAGCTTAAGTTCATGGGCCAAACATTGTTCATAGGCCGACTCCAACAATCCTGTTCCCAATTCACGATGCACCTCAATCGCACAACCAATCACGCGGTTTGAAAGGGAGTCAAATTCCATAAAACTTCGTGCTCTTCGTGTCCTTCGTGGTTCCAATTCAACACACCGTTCGTGCTCTTCGCGTCCTTCGTGGTTAACAAAAAAAATCAACCAACCGGGAGCAGTTGCAGATAGATCTCCGGCGGAGGTTCGGGGAAATAATTCCGGAGCGACGGACTGAGCCAGCCCTGCAGGTTCTTCTCCTCCCAGCGGTAGACGAACCCCTCCGTTTCCTCCCGAACAAATTCGAGACAAAACTCTGAACCGGGGAAGGGGATGGAGGCAAAAACAAGATTCAATCGATCCTCCACCTTCTCAACCTGTTCGACAATACTCTCAAGAATCAAATCCTTCCCAAATACAAAAGGCTGCTCCCTCACCCCAAACTTCGAATCGTCATAAACCCAAAGTCCATCCACCGTCCTAACTAAAACCCGATAGATTGAATTCCCTATGTGCAAAACAGAATTTACTTGGAAGCTGAATCGTACCAAGCGGCAGATACACGATAGCGATTTCTGGTCGTTGTCTTTAACTCTTCATTCTTAGAAGCTTCTAGGAGTTTCTTAGCGTAAAGAGCGAGAACCTCCTTGTCCATCGGATAGGAGTACAAAATCTCTTCAAGTGACGATAGCGTATTTTGATTGATTAGAAATTTCCGATAAGAGTTAAGATCAATACTACAGAA
>JAPPPH010000017.1:0-2958 GCA_028817635.1 Verrucomicrobiales bacterium
GGGTGCGCTTGGCCAAGTTCGAAATTGAATGTTCGTGTTAGTTGTCGAGGCGCCAAGTGATTCGGCCCTTGTCGAGATCGTAAGGGGACATCTCCATCTTCACCTTGTCGCCCACGGCCAGCCGAATCCAACGGCGCTTGCGCATTTTGCCGGCGATGTGCGCCAGCACTTCGTGGTCGTTCTCGAGTTTCACCCGGAACATTGTGCCGGGCAAAACCTGACTGACCACACCCACTACCGCGATTGATTCACCGTCTTTTGCCACTTGGTTGTCGTGTCTTTACAAAACCACCCTTCCGGGCAGGTGCGCGAGGTTGCCTCAACGCGCATGATTGGCAAGACAATAAACGGCCACACCCAGTGCCCGCCACGCTTGTCCCCTCTTGATTCTTCAGCAGCAATCGCGTTTCATCGCCGCGCCACAATGGACAGGAAAATTGCGACTTTTTTGTGTTTGTTCACGCTGCTCAACACGGCACAGGCCGAGGTGGCCAAGCTGAACACGGTGAACCACTCCGGGTTGATGCAGGCGTGGGACGAGGCCAGCCTTGAGCGGGGACAAACCATCTACAACAACCTGTGCGTGAACTGCCACGGCGCCGACGGCAGGACGCCCTCGCTCCCGGTCGCGCGCGCGTTCGGCACCGGTGAACTGAAGTTTGGCACCGACCCGTACGCGATGTTTCGCACACTCACGGACGGCAACGGCCTGATGGGGCCGCAAACTTGGATGACACCCCGCGAGCGTTACGATGTGATTCATTACATTCGGGAACAATTCATGAAACCGCTCCACCCCGGCTTCAAGCCGCTCACGCCTGAGTACCTTGCCGGACTGCCCAAGTCTGAGACGGCCACAACTGCAGCGGGTGGCCAGCAGCGACGCGACTTTGGCCCGGCTCTGGCCTCACAGCTGGGTCGCGATATCTCCAGCGTACTCACTGTTCGGCTCGGGGAGGATCACGCGATCAGTTACAACCTGCACTCGCTGGATCAGGCCGGCGTGTGGCGCGGTGGATTCCTCGAACTCAAACAGACTCAGCACTTCCGCGAGCGCGGCGAGGGCGTGGCACTACCGGGCGGCGAGTTGATTCCCGGACTGCAAACGTGGCGCTGGGCGCACGACAATAAATTCGATTACCCCACGGACAAATTGCTCCCGCGCGGCCCGATGCCGGCCAAGTGGATGGAGTATCGCGGCCACTATCTTCACGACGACAGCGTGGTGCTCTCGTACACGATCAATCGCACGGAGATTCTGGAGAGCCCGGCCAAGGCCAACGGGTTCGGGGCGATCGTGCACACGCTCCGTATCGGCCCGAGCAAAAAGCGGCTCCAGCTTGCCGTGGCCCAACTCCCCGCAGGTGAAAACCAGAATGGATTCCTGAAACTCGACGCGACCACGGCTCAACTGGACGACAGCGCCAGCAGTACAACCGATCGGATTGTGGTGCTGGGCACCCGCAAGGAAGGCAAACTTGGGCAATTCGCTGCTGCAGCAATCCACGGCCAAGCGAAAGGTTTGACGTGGAGCATCGACAACAAAAACCGGGCGGTGCTCACCATCCCGGCCGGTAACGAGCCTCGCCAGTTTCAGGTCGTCCGATACAGCGGCAACTCGGAGGCGGAGCTACTCTCGCTCGCCGGCTATGCGCGATTGCTCAAGTTGAAAAATGCACTGCCCGATCTGGCCAAGCGCTTGGCCGGTGGCAAACCGCGTTGGCCAAGCGTGGCCACAACCAAGGGCGCGCTTGGCCAAACGGACGCCGCCTACACGCTCGACACGCTCACCCTGCCAAGCGACGCGCCCGGCAACGTGTGGTTCCGCACCACGGCGCTCGCGTTTTTCCCGGACGGCCGGATGGTCGTGTCCACCCACGGCGGTGATATTTGGATTGTCTCCGGCATCGACGCCGGCTTGGCCAAGCTGCAGTGGAGACGGTTCGCCGCCGGGCTGTACGAGCCGTTTGGCCTGCAGGTGGCCGACAATAAAATCTACGTCACCTGCAAAGATCGCCTCACGCGACTGCACGACGTGAACAACGACGGGGAGGCGGATTTTTACGAGAGCTTCAGCGCCGACACCGATGTGTCTACGTTTTTTCATGCATACAACTTCGACCTGCAACGCGACTCAAAAGGCAATTTCTACTACGTCAAGGCCGGGCAATACACGTCACACGTCCTGCCCGGCGCCGTCATCAAGGTATCGGCCAACGGCAAAAAACGCACCGTCCACAGCACCGGCTTTCGCACTCCGAACGGTATGGGCATCCTGCCCAACAACCGGCTGACCGTGAGCGACAATCAGGGTAGTTGGATGCCGGCCTCCAAAGTGAGTCTGCTCAAACAGGGCGGTTTTTACGGCTACGTGCAAACGCACGCTCACGGGAAACGGTTTTGGGCACCGGACGGCGGCCGGATCGATCACAAAAAAGTCGTCCCGCCAACGACGTTCGACCAGCCGATCATCTGGATGCCGCAGCATTTCGACAACTCCTCCGGCGGACAACTATGGATCGATGACCAACGCTGGGGCCCGCTCTCAGGACGACTGCTCCACACCAGCTTCGGCAAAGGCTGGCTGTACTACATGATGCTGCAGGAAGTCGATGGCCACGACCAGGCGGCAATTGTGAAATTGAAAATCGACGCCCTCACCGGCATCCACCGTGCCCGCGTGAATCCCAGTGACGGGCAGGTCTACGCGGTGGGCCTCAACGGCTGGAATGGCAACGGTCGTAGAGGCCTGTCGCAGGGCCACGTCCACCGGTTCCGCTACACTGGCAAGCACTCCAATCTTCTGCTCAACACCACTGTGCTGAATTTCGGTATCGAGCTGAAATTCAACTTCAAACTCGACCCCACCACCGCAACCGACCCGGCCAACTACCGCCTGCTGCAGTGGAATTACAACTGGTCCCACTCTTAAGGCTAAAAACAGTACGCCCCCTAGAC
>JAPPPH010000017.1:2968-6043 GCA_028817635.1 Verrucomicrobiales bacterium
GAATTACAAGTGGTCCCACGGTTACGGCTCCAAACAGTACGCCCCCAAGACCGGCGAGGTCGGACAGGAACCGGTGACCATTCAGGCCGCGCAACTCGCGGACAACGGCGAATCGGTCTTCCTGAAAATCCCGGACATCGCACCGGTGAACCAGATGGAATTCAACCTGACGCTCAAAGCCGCAGACGGGAGCGATTTCAACGAGCAAGTCTACCTCACCATCAACAAAGTCCCGGGCAAAGAATTGGCCGCAAAAGTGAAATGATCAGTAGCAACAAAACTGACCTGTTTTGAATTTTGGCACACAAAAACCGCAGAGATTCAATGATTCTCCCGATCAGGCAGTTCGATTCCCAAATACCTGCCCCAGGCTCGATACTCCTTCCAAATCTGTTCGGTACCCTTGAACGGCTTGACTACCACACGGGCCCGGTAGCTGTAGCGTTTGCCCACCTCGGGGTCACGAATGACATATTGCCAGTCCCAAGCTGGACTGTGCGGGTCAGGATCACCCGCTTCGTTCTTAATGAAATTCCACATCGCAAAACGGATCGGCTCGGTTTGATCGAATAAAACCAGATATAGCAACCGGTCATCAGTCGTATTCAGATCATGATCGCCATCCACAATTCCATAGTAAAATGGGGTGATAAATTTCTTCCCGGGATTCTCGATCAGGTTAAGCGTCTGTGCCCCTTTTTCGTAAGGCAGGTCTTTCGTATTCAAGTGAGATACGGTGCCCACCTCGAATGTTTTCCCTTTCCCCTCTCCGAACGTGATCCAGCCCGTACGAGCGCCCTCCTTTCCCCAAAAGTGAATCCTACGGTCAATCGTCCGGTTCATGTACGAGGCCCACATCATCGCGACGTATCCCTGCGAATAAAAATCTTTCGTTGGTGAACACTCGAAGGCCAAATCGATACAACCCACATTCGACAAGTCGTAGAGCATCCGGGCTTCCATACCCCACTTGGATCCCTCGCTTGGCCAGCGGATTTGTATTCGACCGTCACCCAACTTTTTCAGCTCACACGGATCGCGTCGCGGGGTAAACATGGAGATTCCACGCTGCTCTTTTGCTCCGTTGAAAATGTGTTCGAAGTTGATCCCAACCGCATCATCACGAAACAGGTTCGCACCGGGATGGGTTTTTAATAATAGCGGAGTGAATCCGCTGCCCTGTCGAGACTTGTTGGAAAGGTTGTCGTGAATCGTCCCCTGAAAACTCGGGCCGGAAACATTCAGACTCGTCTGGCCCACCGCCTCCCCCAACGAGCAGCTAAACACCAAAAACCAAATCGGAAAAATCCCGGCGAACCGACCACTCATCAAATATATCGAGTTCATCATCGGAAGGAGACTTACCGCAGGTTTGTAAAAATGGTGGAGCTAAGCGGAGTCGAACCGCTGACCTTCTCATTGCGAACGAGACGCTCTACCAACTGAGCTATAGCCCCATTTGATCCGGCTTTTTTGCGCGGTCGAAGGACGGACATGATGCCGGGTCGGCTTCAAATCGCAAGCCGTTTTGGCAGCGCCAGTCAAAAGGGGTTGCAAGCCAAGCGGATGACGGGACATGCTTCGTCGCACACGGATGACCGAACCCAAACCCAAGTCTGCCCGACTGCCCATCGCCCTTGCGGTGGCTTATGTGCTGCTGTTTGTCGTGGCGGTACCGTGGTACTGGGGCGAGGGTGGCTCCAAGCCGGTGTTGGGCATGCCGCTCTGGGCGGTGGTGAGTGTTGGTGTTTCGTTTTTAATCTCCTGCCTGACCGCCTGGGCGGCATTTCGCACTTGGCCAAGCGATGGCGATGACGAGGAGGGCCGTTCGTGAGTAAGATCCCGCTTGGCCCAGCGGAGCTGGGGTTCATCGCGGTGTACCTGTTCTCGCTGATCGGCATCGGCTATTGGGGGATGCGCGCCCGCAAGGAGAACTCGCTCAAGGATTTTTACCTCGCCGGCTCGGGGGTCGGTTTCATGGTGCTGGTGCTCACACTTTACGCGACGCAGTACAGTGGCAACACGCTGTTTGCGTTCACCGGAAAGACCTTCCGCATCGGCTACGCCTGGCTGATGAGTGTGCATTTCATGACGTCGATCATCGTCGTCTATCTGGTGTTCGCGCCCAAGCTGCATCGCTTGGCCAAGCGCGAGACGTTTATCACGCCGGCGGATTATCTTGAGCACCGTTTTTCGCACCGGCCGTACACGGTGCTGGCGTCGATCACGATGGTGCTGGCGATCAGCAACTATCTGCTCGCGCAACTCAAGGCGATGGGATTGCTACTGCAGGGCATGACCGACATCGACCCGTGGACGGCGTTCGTCGCGGGGGTGATATTGCTGGCGGTGATCATGCTGGTGTACGAGACGCTGGGCGGCTTTCGCGCGGTGGCGTGGACGGACATGATCCAGGGCGGCATCCTGATGATCGGGTTCGTGATTCTGCTGTTCGTCGTGCTCGACCACTTTGGCGGGCTGGGCGAAAGCTACAAGCTGCTGCGATCCGCAGAGCCGGAAAAGGTGGCCGTGCCGGATGCACGCACAAACCTGCGATGGTTTAGCTACATCATCGTTGTGGGACTGGGTGGCGCGTTGTATCCGCAGGCGATTCAGCGCATTTACGCCGCACGCAGCCAGCGGGTGCTCCGCAACGGCGTGGCCACAATGGCGTTCCTGCCGCTGACGGCGTCGCTGATCGCGGTGCTGGTCGGCGTCACGGCGGCCGCCTCGATGGAGCCGTCACTGGCATCGCTGACCAATGCCGAGTCGGACCGGGTATTCAGTGAAGTCTGCCGGATCGTGATGGAAAAGTCGGTGTTGCACCGCTGGTTAATCGTGGTGCTGCTGGCAGCCGTGTTGGCGGCGCTGATGTCCACAGCGGACTCGGTACTGCTGTCAGTCTCGTCGATGTTGACTAAGGACATTTACCATCGGCAGATCAACCCGAACGCGAGCGACGCGCGGCTGACGATGATCGGCAAGTCAACCTCGTGGATCGTCATCACGATCATGGCCGCGATCACGATCTACCTCGAGTCACTCGAAAACAAGCCGACGCTGGTCAAGCTGATG
>JAPPPH010000521.1:0-2114 GCA_028817635.1 Verrucomicrobiales bacterium
CCGGAGCCACTAATCAACACCCGCAAATTCTGCCCGGCCAAGCGCTTGGCCAAGCGTTGGCGTTCGTAGCGGGCGCCCCCGGCGTCCATCGTAATGTTGCCGGACTCCACCGTCCGCGCGCCGCACATGACCGCGTCCGCAGTGGCGCGCAGGCGGAGCAAATTGTCATGGTCGCGTCGACTCCCAATCGGGACAAAGCGGCGATGCGGCGGCGCAATTTTTCCATCAGCCGACATCGCCATGTTAATCAACACAAAGGGACGGGCACTCGTCATGGCATCAAGGTAGGGAAGGCTGTCCCCAGCCGTCCTCGGAATCTTGTGGTGTAGTGATGAAGCGATCCGATTTCATTGATGAAGAAACATCGCGTCTCCGTAGCTGAAGAAGCGATAGCGATTCTCAATCGCCTCCGCATAAGACTGCATCACCAGTTCACGTCCGGCAGTACCTCCGGGTTCGGCGAAGGCACTGACCAACATCAACAGTGTGGACTTAGGCAGATGAAAGTTGGTCAGCAACGCATCGACGATACGGAATTCGTGCGGCGGATAAATGAAAATATCCGTTCGGTTTTGCTGGGGAGAGATGGCCCCGTTTTCATCCGCTGCCGATTCAAGCACGCGCATACTGGTCGTGCCAACGGCGACGATGCGTCGTCCTGCCCGTTTGGTTTCGTTAATCGCCTGAGCGGCCTCGGCTGAAATCTCGAACCACTCCTCGTGCATCGGGTGATCCTCGATCGTGTCGCACTCCACCGGTTGAAACGTCCCCGGGCCAACGTGCAACGTGACTTCCGTCTTGCGGACTCCCTTGGTTTCCAGTCCGTCGAGAAAAGGCCCGGTGAAGTGCAGCCCGGCTGTGGGGGCAGCCACGGAGCCTTCCTGTTTTGCATACACCGTTTGGTAGCGTTCCCGATCCGCAACCGTTTCGGCTGGTTGACGCTCGATGTACGGGGGCAGCGGCGTTTCGCCAACCTCCGACAGCAACTGAAAAACATCCGGAGCGTCCGGCATCTGGAGGAGGTACTTGCCGGTTTCGTTTTTGTCGATGGCCGTCACCCAGTGGTCGGTCGATCGTCCTTCGAGGTTGTGCAACTGGATGCGTGTGCCGTTGTGAATGCGTTTGCCGGGGCGGAGCATGCACCACCATCGCCCGGGGGAGTGCTGCTCAGTCAGCAGGATTTCAACCCGCGCTCCGTCGCCATCTTTTTGCCCCCGCATCCGTGCGGGGATGACACGGGAATTGTTCACAACCAGCAGGTCGCCCGGTTCGAGGCAGTCGGCCAGATCGGCGAATTGCCGGTGGGCCAAGCGCTTGGCCAAGCGCTCCACAACCAGCAGGCGGGAGGCATCCCGGCACTCCGCAGGATGCTGTGCAATCAATTCTGGAGGGAGATCGTAGTCGAAATCGGCCGTTCGCACGGGCGCTCTTTACCGGTTTTTCGGCGGGAGTGCGATTCCTTTGCTATTTAGCCAACTTGGCCAAGCGCTTGGCGTGTGGTTGGGTGGAATTGGAGAATCCTCTGTATCGTTAACGAAAAGGCCCGAACCGAACTGAAACTGGGGCAGGGGAGGTGCCAAACGCAAAAAAACTAAAAAAAATGAAAAAAACCGATTGACGCCTTGGGGAGAAAACGGTAGAGAACGGGAAACATTGGGACGCAACGGGCGACTCCGTCACCTATTGCCTCTGTTATGTCAGCAACCCAGGACCAACCGGCGACCGTTTTTACAGGCCGATTTCGACACGGAATCGACGGGTCCCGGCGTGTCATGGTGCCTTCCAAGTGGCGGCCCAAATCAGGCAAATCGGAGTTGACGATCCTGCCGTGGCCCATCGGGCAGCAGCAATATTTGTTGGTGTTGCCGCCGGCGCGCTGGGCGGTCTTGCTGGAGCGGTTGAACGAAATGTCGCTTTCGGACGAGGAGGCGGCCGTGGTCGAGCGGGTGATCGGGGGCAGCTCGGCCCATGTGAAGCTAGACAAGGTGGGGCGCCTCTGTTTGCCGGAAGAATTGGCCAAGGTGGCTGGCATCAAGCAGGAGGCCGTGCTGGTGGGCAGGCTGAACAAGTTTGAGATCTGGGCCCCGGATCGATTTGACGAAACCAACCAAGGC
>JAPPPH010000521.1:2124-6023 GCA_028817635.1 Verrucomicrobiales bacterium
CTTCACGCTGGTGGCCGTGCTTGTGGGCAGGATGACAAAGTTTTCGATCTGTGCCCCGGAGAGATCTGACGAAAACACCCAAGGCAGCGAGGCCGTGGCGGCGGCTGCCATTAAGAATTTAAACCTATGAACCTGATGCAATACTTGTCAGTGGGTGGAGCGCTTGAGTCTCCGAGGGAGAAACATTTTTCCCGCAGGATCGGCAGCAAGAAGAGTGAGCCGGCTGCAGTTGCGGCCCGTGCTCTACAGCCGGAGCCGGTGGTGATGGTGGAGCCATCGCGGATCGACGATGATCAGGGCGAATTCGGGTTTATCGAGCCGCTGGAGATCGATCGTTCATCCCAGTCTCCCGGCAATCACCTTGAGCTGAAACAGGAAGAGGCCAAGCCAAAGGCCGAGGAGCAGGTAGAGGTTCACAGTCGGATCACGCCGACCCGTGTGCGGGTGGTGCGCAACGACCTCGTGGGGTCGGACATTGCGCTCCGCGCGAATACCGGGGTGGATTCGTTTCGGCCGAGCCTCATCGCGGAGGAACCGCAGCGGAATTCATTTTTTTCCCGGATGAAAAACCGGTTTGGAATCCTGGACCGTATGAGCCGGTTGGTGGGTATGCCAAGCGGTGGCGAAGTGAGCGTGCGCCCGGTTGCCCCGGTGTCCGAAGATGAGGCGGTCGAGGGCATGAGCCGCGAGGAATTTCAGGAGGCGATCGAGCTGGCCCGGGACTACAAGACGGATGTGTACGTCAACGGCCGTGTTGCTTGGAGTTACGCCGAGAATGCCGAAAAGGAAAACGGTTAGGATTGCCGAAGTTGCCAATGCAGAGTGACCGATTTTATTCACGAACCCGTCCTGCTGGAAGAAGTGCTGAGTGCACTGCGCCCGGCGAGTGGCGGGTTGTATGTGGATGGGACGGTCGGTGGCGGCGGGCACTCGGAGGCGATTCTCGAGGCGTGTTCGCCGGAAGGGCGCTTGGTGGCATTCGACCGGGACGACTGGGCACTGAATGCTGCGGCCAGTCGCTTGGCCCGGTTTGGCGACCGGATGGAGTTGCACCACGAGGCGTTTGCCGGCTTGGCCAAGCGCTTGGCCAAGCGCCGGTGCGATGGGGTGTTGCTGGACTTGGGGGTGAGTTCGCCGCAACTCGACGAGGCGGAGCGGGGATTCAGTTTTCAGGCGGACGGTCCGCTCGACATGCGGATGGATCGGCGTCAGTCGGTGACGGCGGCGCAACTGGTCAACGAACTCGAGTCGGAGAAGTTGGCGGAGATTTTTTGGAAGCTGGGTGGCGAGCGAAAGTCGCGTCGCATTGCCCGGGCGATCGTTGAGCAGAGAAGCATGCAGCGACTGGACACAACCAAGCAGTTGGCGGAAGCGGTCGAACGGGCCTGCCCGAGGCGGGGCGCGCGGACGCATCCGGCGACCGGTGTGTTTCAGGCATTACGCATGGCGGTGAACGATGAACTGGGGCAGGTGGAAGCCGGTCTCGAGGCCGGTTGGTCGGTGCTGAAACCGGGCGGCCGCTTGGCCGTGATCACGTTTCACTCCGGCGAGGATCGCGTGGTGAAACAGTTCGGGCGTCGTCTGGCCAAGCCGTACACGGTGCGGGGTGAGGTGGATCTGCCGGAATTGCGCGAGCCGCGCGAGCCGTTGGCGAAGGAACTGAGTCGCAAGGCGATCAAGCCAAGTAAGGAGGAGCTGGATCGTAATCCCCGGAGCCGCAGCGCCCAGTTGCGCGTGCTGGAAAAGATTTAACAAGATGGCAGCAAGAAATCGCAGAAGAGAGGAAGTTTCACTGGGCGTGGGCTCGTGGATCAAGGCGGTGACGTTGTGTCTTCTGCTCGGAGGCACGGCGATGGGGTATGTGTGGCAGAAGTCGCAGATTCACCAGCTTGGCACGGCCGTCCAAAAAAAGGAGGTGCGCCTTGATTTGTTGAAGGGGGAGAATGAGCGGTGGCGGCAGATGCGGGCGGAGATGCGCTCGACACAGAAGCTTTATGAACGAGTCCGAAAACTGGGGCTCGGGTTGACCATGCCGACACCGGAGCAGGTGTTGCGACTTTCGGATTTGCCTCCAGAAGCCAAGGAGCTGGAGCCAAGTAAACCTGGGGAATACCGCACGGTAAAGTACACGCCGCGCCAAGGGCGGCCGTAGCAGACATGAACCTGTTACCTGATTAACGTGGCACATATCCTAACCAACGCTCACCGGGGCAGGGTGATCCTTCTAGTTTCACTGATCACGGCCGGTTTTGTGGGACTTGGGGTGAGGTTGGTGGATATCCAGGTGTATCAACACGACAAGCACTCGGCGCACGCGCTGGACAACACGCGCCGGAAGGTGATCCACGCTTCGCGGCGGGGGGATATTCTGGACTCGCGCGGCACGGTGCTGGCGACGAGTCGTATCGCCAAGACGGTATGTGCGGATCCATCGCTCATTGGGACCAATCAACTGCTGGTGGCGCGGGCGATCGCGCCGATCCTTGGGGCGGATGTCAACGCGCTGGCCAAGCGCATGCAGCGGAGGGTGTACACCGATGCTGCGGGACGGCAACGCGAGGACAAGCACGTCATTCTCAAACGCAAGGTGTTGCTCGAGGATTGGCAGCAGATCACCAACGCGCTTGCTAACCTTGATTTTGGGATGGATGTAAAGTCGCTGCCGCGCAAGGAGCGGTTGCGTTTTTACAATGTGAAGTACCGCTCCATTTTTAGTGAGCGGGTGGACTCGCAGTTACGGGTTTATCCCAGCGGCAATCTGGGTGCGCATGTTCTTGGGTATGTTGGCGTGCGAGACCCCGGCAGCGCGAAGATCCCGATGGAGGGGTTGGAGGGCAAGCATGGGATCGAAATGATGCTGGACTCTGTTCTCGAAGGTGTGCGCGGTTGGCGTGAGACTGAAACTGATCGGGGCCGACGCGAGGTGGTGGCCTACCGCGGCTACGACATCAAGTCGAGGGACGGAATGAACGCTGTCCTGACGCTGGACGCGAACATCCAGTATATCGCAGAGAAGGCGCTGGAGAAACTTTGTGCCAAGCACACGCCGGCGAGCGCCTGCGTGGTGGTGGTGAATCCGAATACCGGTGCGATTCTGGCGTTGGCCAATCGGCCGACGTTTAACCCCAACATGCCGGGGGATTCCACGGCGGACAACCGCCGGAACCGCGTGGTCACGGACATGTATGAGCCGGGTTCGACCTTCAAAATCGTGGCGGTGTCCGGGGCGTTGAATGAGAGGGTGGTGCGATTGTCCGACCGGTTCAACTGCGAGAACGGGCGCTACTATTATGCAGGCAAAGTGCTGCGGGACCACCACGGCTACGACCAGTTGACAGTGGAGGAGATCATCACCAAGTCATCCAACATCGGCACGGCCAAGGTCGCGATGCGGATGGGCGGCGAGCGGTTGCACCGTTACATCTCGCAGCTTGGTTTTGGGGCGAAGACCGGGGTGTCACTTCCGGGTGAAATTCGAGGGCTACTGCACCCGTACAAGAAATGGAACAAGCTCTCGATCTCGCGCATCCCGATGGGGCACGAGGTGGCGGCGACCCCGATCCAACTCACGATGGCGATGAGCGCCGTGGCCAACGGCGGTCGACTCATGCGACCGATGCTGGTCGATAAGTTGACCGACCGCGATGGCAACACCGTGGTGCAGTACAAGGCGGCCGAGGTTCGAAAAGTGATCCGGGACGAGGCGGCCTCGCAAATGGTCGAGGCGCTCATCACCGTGGTTTCACCAAACGGCACGGCGCGGCAGGCGTGGCTGGAAAATTATTTGGTGGCCGGCAAAACCGGCACGGCACAGAAGCCGTCGAAAACCCGCCGAGGTTACGACCCCGGGAAGTACTTTGCGTCGTTTATCGGATTTCTCCCGGCACGCAAACCGGAGC
>JAPPPH010000039.1 GCA_028817635.1 Verrucomicrobiales bacterium
CGGGGCGCAGGGGGTGGTGGAGATCGAGTCGGTGGAGACGGACATCGGCGGAGGGTTGGTGATCCTGCCGGATGAGTTGAAGGATCGTTCGGTGAATCTTGCGGAGCGCTGCGCGTTGCAGCTGCAGGGAGACGTAAGCAGTTTCTTCATCAACGGCCAAGGCGGCCTCCCCGTGTGGTCCCGGGAAAACTACCTGCCGGAGACGATTTTCGGGGAGGCGGATGAGGATTAATTGTGTGTTGCATCTGAGGAAGGTCTTTCGTCTTTTCAGGTCTAGCTTGGTTGGTTAGCGTTTTGGCGCTGGATCACCTTTTTTCATGAAAACCAATCGACGTTCTTTTATTGGGCAGTGTGGGCTTTTGGCCGGGGCAACGGTTTTGGGCAGCGCCGAAGCGCTTGGCCAAGCGGAGGGGAAGCGCAAGCGGATCGCCTTTCTTGGCACCGAGGTTCGGACACACTCGCATTCGCAGCATTTTCTCGACCGGCTGGCGCTTGGCTACGGCTGGCGCGGCGGTTGGCAGGAACCGCGCACGGACATTGCCTCGGTTTACATCGACCAGTTTCCGGAGAAAGGCGACCTTGGGCGCGACCGCGTGGAGCGTTACGGGCTGAAACTTTACCCGAGCATCGAGAAGGCGTTGACGCTGGGCACCGGCAAACTGGCGGTGGACGGCGTGGTGATCATTGCCGAGCACGGCAAGTATCCCCGCAACGAAAAGGGGCAGACGCTTTATCCCCGATACGAGTGGTTCAAGGAATGCGTGAAGGTGTTCGAGAAAAGCGGGCGAGGTGTGCCGGTGTTCAATGACAAGCATTTATCGACGACGTGGGCGCGCTGCAAGGAGATGGTGGACGATGCCAAGCGGCTGAAGTTTCCGTTTTTCGCCGGCTCCTCTTTACCGGTCACGCGCCGGATGCCGTCGATCGACATGCCGCACAACGTCCCGCTGAAGGAGAGCGTGTGCGTGGCCTACGGCGGAGTGGACAGCTACGATATTCACGCACTTGAGACCGCGCAATGTATGTCCGAGCGGCGGCGTGGCGGCGAGGTTGGCATCCGGCAGGTTCACGCGATGCGCGGCCCGAACGTCTGGAAACGCCTTGCGGAGGATCGTCATGTGGACACGCGGCGGTTGGTCGTCTCGGCGCTCACGCGCAGTCATAATCTCCCGGTCGAGGGCGGCTACTACACCGGCAAGATCACGTTTGATTGGGCGCGCAAAACGTTCCCGAACCCGGTCGCTTATTTCATCGATCACAATGACGGCTTTCGAACGACGATGATGCTGACGAGCATTCGCGATTTCAACTACGCCGGGTTGCGGGCGGACAACGGCGAGATTGTCTCGACGCAAATGTATTTGCCGATGCCGACTCACGGTTCGTCAACGGCCGACTTTTTTCATCCGCTCTGCCGCCACATCGAGGATGCGGTGATCACCGGCAAGGTGCCGTACCCGGCCGAGCGCACGTTGTTGACGTCGGGGATGACGCTGGCCGGAGTGGAGTCGTTGCACCGGGGGCAGGTGCCCATCAAAACGCCGCAGATGGACGTCCAGTATACGGTCGGGCCGGAGTCGACGTACTGGCTCGATTAAGTCGCCCCGGTAATGGCACCCCGAATCGGCGTTGGCGGAATCTTCATCGAGTGCAACCACTTCACGGCGCAGCTCGCAGACCGTGCGGCATTCGAGCGTTCGGAGTGGTTGGCCGGCGAGGCGATTTTGGCCAAGGACACCGGCGTGATCGGGGGGATGCTGTCGGTGCTGCGCGCTGCCGGTTGCGAGCCGGTGCCGTTGTTTTACACCAGCGCCTGTCCGAGTGGCGCTGTCGAGGCCGGGGTTTATGATGAACTGAAAAACGAACTGCTTGAGCGCTTGGCCGACGCGGGCGAACTCGATGGAGTTCTGCTGTGCTTGCACGGTGCGGGGGCGGCGGTCAACGCGCCCGATCTGGAGGGCGACCTCACCAAGGCAGTTCGGGATAAGGCGGGGGAAGCGATGCCAATTGTCGGCACGCTCGATCTTCACGCGCACGTGACTTTTGAAATGCTCGCGCAGATGGATGCGTTGTTGGCTTGGCAAACGTATCCGCACGAGGACGCTTTTGAGACCGGCGAGCGCGGCGCTCGAGCGTTGATCGAGATTCTTGCCGGTCGACTGAAGCCGTCGATGGCGATGGCCAAGGTGCCGGTGCTGGTCAGCGCGATTCATGGCCAGACAAAACCGCCCGGGCCATTTGCGGACGTGATGCAGGAGGCCAAGCGGCTCGAGGGCGAGGGGGCTGTTTTTTCGGTGAACCCGATTTTGGTTCACCCCTACCTGAACATGCCGGACATGGGCGGCGGCGTGTTGGTGGTGGCCAACGACGATGAATCCGGGGCGGTCAGCTTGGCCAAGCGCTTGGCCAAGCGCTACTGGGATAAACGTGTTGAGTTGCAGCCGAAGACCATTAGCCCGGCCGATGCCGTGCGGCGGGGGCTTCAAGCCAAGGGCGGCCCGGTGTTGTTGGTGGAGACGGCGGACTGTTGTGGCGGAGGCGCCACTGGCGACAGTGTGCATACGCTTCGCACGCTGCTGGCGGAGGCGCCCGAGCAGTCGGCTATTGTTCCCGTGGTCGATCCCGCTGCAGCACAGGAGGCGCACTCGGCCGGGCTTGGCCAAGTGATCCGGTTGAGACTGGGTCACCAACTCGATCCGCAGTGGGGCGAGCCGGTTAAGGTTGAGGGCGTTGTTACGAGGCTGAGCGATGGGGCATTCATTTATCGTGGTGGCATCTGGGATGGCCGTGCCGGTGACATGGGGCGGACCGCCGTGGTGGCTGTTGGCCCGATCCAGATCGTCATTAGCAGCAACGCAACCTATGACTGGATGACGGAGCAGTACGACCTGCTCGACCTGAGCCCCGCAGACTACAAATTTGTGGTTGTGAAAAACCCGATGAATTACCAGCAGGCCTATGCCGGGGTGATGAAGGCGGCGTACGTTCTCGACACGCCCGGCCCGACTCCGGCCAACACGAACGCCCTGCCGTACACCGCGATGACGGGCGGTTGGTTTCCTGCCGAACCGGAGCATACCATCGACGAGCCGGAAGTTCTTGTGTCGAGGCGGCGTAATTTGCGAACGACGCCTTGAAAAAGCTGGCGTTCGGGGCTATCCAACCGGTGTGGACCGCACTTTAACATTACTCGCCTCGGCGTTCGCGTTGGCAACCGGACATCCGGTTTTGCTGGCGGAGGAGAAGCCGGTGGATTTTGCTCGCGAAATCTTGCCGGTGCTTTCCGACAAATGCTTTGTCTGCCACGGGCCGGACACGAGGAAAAAAGACCTCGTCCGACTCGACTCTTTTGAGGGGGCAACACGCGATCTGGACGGCTACAAGGCGATTAATCCCGAGGCGCTCGGTGAGAGTGAAATCATCGCCCGTATCAACGATGCGGACGACCCAATGCCGCCGGAGGATGCCGAGAAACAGCTCACCGCGGACGAGCGGAAATTGATCGAGCGGTGGATCAAGCAGGGCGGCGAGTATGCCAAACACTGGGCGTTTGTTCCCCCGGTTAAGCCGACACCGCCCAGCAAAGGCCATCCGATTGATGCCTTCGTTAAACAACAGTTCCCGAAAGGCGCCGGTTTTGCGAAAGCTGCCGGCCGTTCCACCTTGGCGCGTCGGCTCGCACTGGTGTTGACCGGCCTGCCGCCGGAGCCGGAGTTGCTGGATTCCTACCTGAGCGATGACAGCACAAATGCCTACGAGCGGTTGGTTGAACAGTTGTTGGCGGATCCTCGTTACGGCGAACATCAGGCCCGGTATTGGCTTGATGCCGTTCGATATGGAGACACGCACGGCCTGCATCTCGACAATAAGCGGGGTATCTACCCGTACCGCGACTGGGTGGTGCGCGCGTTGAATAACAACATGCCGCTTGATCGTTTCATCGAGTGGCAACTTGCCGGCGACCTCCATCCGAATCCGTCCACGGAGCAGTTGATCGCCACCGGCTACGTGCGAATGAATCCTTCCACCGCAGAGGGCGGTGTGATCCCGGCGGAGTTTCAGGCCAAGAACAACTTCGACCGCACCGAGACGCTGGGCACGGTGTTCCTTGGCATGACGATGATCTGTTCGCGCTGCCACACGCACAAGTACGATCCCATCACGCAGACGGAGTACTACGAGTTGATGGCGTTTTTCAACAACACCGCCGAGGGGCCGCTCGACGGGAACAAGTACGAGTACGCACCGGTTATTAAGGTACCCCGCGATCAGGCGACGTGGAATGATTGGCAACAGCTACAGTCCGAGCGCGACCTGTTGCTGGCCGAGGCGGCGTTGACGTTTCAAAACCCGCAGGGCATCTCGTCCGAAGCCAAACAGAAATGGGACAAGGCCGACATTGGCACACGCTTGGCTATGGTCGTGGATGAAAACGGGCCATGGAAAAAAGCCGGCCTGACCATTCATGAGACGGCCAAGCGCTTGGCCAAGCGCATAGGCGATTCGGAAAAAGCATTCACCACCACGCTTGTGGCAAAGGAGCTTGGCAAGCCACGCGAAACCAGGCTCCTGCAGCGCGGCGAGTACAATCTGCCGACCGGCGACCCGTTGCAGCCCGGCGTGCTCAACGTCATGGGTAGTTTGCCCAAGGGCGCACCGCGTAACCGGCTCGGCTTGGCCAAGTGGTTGACCAGTCGCGATCAGCCGGTGGTGGCCCGCGTGTTGGTGAACCGGATTTGGCAGCGCGTCTTCGGCGAGGGGCTCGTCCGGACGCCGGAAGATTTCGGACTGCAGGGCGAGCAGCCCACTCATCCGGAGCTGCTCGACTGGCTCGCGGTGGAACTGCAGGACAGCAACTGGGACTTAAAACATATGCTTCGGCTGATGGTTCGCAGCGAGACGTTCCGTCAAAGCTCCGCGCTTCGGCCGGCGCTGAATGATCCGGAAAACAAGCTGTTCGCCCGTGGGCCGCGTTATCGTCTCGACGCCGAGGTGCTGCGCGACATCGCACTTTGGGCGAGTGAATTGCTCGATCCGCACATGGGCGGGGAGGGGGTCAAGCCGTACCAGCCGGCCGGCATGTGGAAGGCACTGTCTCACCCGGCCAGCAACACCAAGAATTACAAGGCCGATACCGGGCGAATGGTCTATCGCCGCAGCCTCTACGTTTACTGGAAGCGCACCAGTCCGCATCCGATGATGACGCTGTTCGACGCGCCCAACCGCGAGACCAGCTGCGTCAAGCGCTCTCGCACCAACACGCCTTTGCAATCGCTTGGTCTGCTCAACGAAACGCAGCGGGTGGAGATGGCGCGCATGTTCGCCGAGCGCCTGCTCAAGGAACGGGCCACAGATGATCAGCGGCTGGATTTATTGTTTACGCTGCTCGCCTGCCGCGAGCCAAACCCTGCCGAGCGCGAAGCCTGCAATCGATTGCTCGACTCGATGCGCAAACGCTACGCCGAGTCCGGCAACGATGCGGATGCCCTGCTCAACACCGGTGAGGTGCCGCGAGATAAGACCCTGAATGCCACCGACCACGCCGCTTGGACACAGTTGACCGCCACGGCATTGGCAAGCGATCTGGCCTTGATGTTATTTTAATTAATCGTACTCGTACTCTTGTGACGGTGTACGAGTAGGAGAACGAATTTACAAATGAATCCAATACGAGAATCTGACTTGATGATGACGCGCCGGCAGTTGTTTGGACGTGCTGCGCTTGGCTTGGGCACGGCGGCCTTGGCCAACGTGCTCGGCCCGGATCTGCTGGCCAAGGGCCAAGCGCCGGGCACCCACTTCGCGCCCAAGGCCAAGCGGGTGATATACCTGTTCATGAGCGGCGGACCAAGTCACCACGACCTTTGGGATTACAAGCCGAAGATGCGCGAAATGTTCGGCAAGGATCTGCCGGAGCACGTTCGCGATGGACAGCGCATTACCGGGATGAC
>JAPPPH010000132.1 GCA_028817635.1 Verrucomicrobiales bacterium
AGGTGGCCGAACTGTCATGGGCCTGATTTCCAGATTTATGAAACGCCCGGGAGATCGCACGGCCGAGCGACGTCTGCCAGCGGCCGTGGGCGATACCATCTCGAGCATCGCGGCCGTTTCCGCGGAGCTGGGAGGCGACTCGCTCGACCGGGACGCCCTCATTCAGGCCCAGAAAGACAAGGAGAATGCGGCACAGGCCAGGCGCGCTCCCGGCATCTTCGACCCGGTCGCCTACCAACGGGCCAAGCAGGCCAAGCGCTTGGCCAAGCGGCCGTTGCCGGGTGACAGCGCGGCGTGGTTCGACCGGCAGCTCCCGGTCTGCTGATCAACGACTGCGCCCCTGCGACCGGATCGCTTCGAGCTTGGTTGTCAGTTCCTGAACCAATCCCGGCTTGGCCTTGGCCAGGTCGTGTTTCTCTCCGAGATCAGCTTGTAGATCAAACAGCATGAACGGTTTTTGGAACGGCCTCCCCTTGGGGGCCTGTCGTCCGCCGGAACCGTTGCCGGCGATTAGTTTCCATTTGCCACTACGCAACGCGAACATGCCGGAAGCACTGTGATTAATGACCGGTGCGCGTGGCCGACTCCAGTCGCCACCCTTAAACAGCGGCAGCCAACTGAAGCTGTCCTCTGCCGAGTTTTCCAAAAGTGTACCCCCGGCGATCTCGGCGCAGGTGGCAAACAGGTCCACGTGCGCGGTGGTCTTTTCGCAAACTGAGCCAGCCTCGATCACGCCCGGCCAACGCGCAAAAAACGGCACACGATGCCCGGCCTCCCACACGTCCGCCTTGGTGCCGCGCAGGTCGCCATTGGCGGTGTGGTGCTTCTCGTTGTACGCCTGCACTGTTGGGTCGCTGACGTGATCCTCCGTTTCGTCTGCGCCGCGGCGATACATGAACGAGCCGTTATCGCTCGTGTAAATCAGCAGCGTGTTTTTCTCCACACCAGCCGACTCGAGCGCCTGCATCACCTGGCCGACCGTCCAGTCGACCTGCATCACAAAGTCGCCGTACAGGCCCAGTTTGGATTTGCCGATGAAACGCGGATGAGGCTGCACCGGCTTGTGCGGGGCCGTAAGAGGAAAGTAGAGGAAGAATGGCTGCTTGCGCTTGGCACGATCGCGGATCACCCGACCAGCCTCCTTCGTGAGGTCGTCAAGACAGTCGTCCATCGTCAACCCGGGCTGACGCGGGCCGCTGCGCAGGTACCCGGGAAAACGAACCGCTGGCTGTTTCACGGTGGGTAGTTCGGTGATGGTTCCGTCCTTGATATAAATGTACGGTGGAAAGTCGAGCGATGCCGGGATGATGAACGAGTAGTCGAACCCGTGCTGATTCGGGCCGTCTGTAATCGGCTTGGCGTAGTCAATCTCTCCACCTGCATTCTTTTGATATCCCAACCCAAGGTGCCACTTGCCGACAACGCTCGTGTGATAGCCATTCTTGCGCAACATACCAGCGACCGTTTCCCGGTTTGGCTCCAGCAATGGTGCCCCGTAGCCGTTGAGAACCCCGCGCTTGAGTTTCGACCTCCAGCAGTACCGGCCCGTCAGCGCGGCGTATCGCGTGGGCGTGCAAACCGCGGAGGGCGAGTGCGCATCGGTGAACGTCATTCCCTCCTTGGCCAAGCGGTTCAAGTGCGGCGTGGGAATATTGGATCGCGAATTCAACGCCTGCACATCGCCGTAGCCCATGTCGTCGGCGAGGATGAACACAATGTTCGGCTTGGCTGCCCAAGCCGCTTGGCCAAGCGCAACTGCAATTGAAAACGCCATCGCCCGCTTGGCCAAGCGGGCGACCGAATCGTTCAGAATCCGTGAAAGCATGGTGACCGGCACTCTACGGAGAAAACCAGCCTTGGCCAAGCGCGACCGATAATGGGGAATAATTCCCACGCAGTGGCAGATTGCATGGGGAATAATTCCCAATACTTCAAAAAACGAGGTGAATCGATTTTTGATTAAAATCATAAGCAACTGATTTATAACAACTTATGACTTATATTTAAGGTGGCATGGAGATTGCGTTAGGCTATCGTGAAACGGCGAGGGGGACTCGCCAATTTTAAACCGAAACTGAAAACAAAAGTACTGATATGAAACTCAAGTCACTACTCATCGCCGGCGCCGTTGCTGCTGCATTCATGGCCCCGGAATACGCAACAGCTCGTCCGAAGCCGCATAAACCGAAACCAGATTTAACGGATAAGAAGGATGACGCCAAAGACGATGCCAAGGAAGGCGGCAAAGAGCGCCCGAAAGTTGATCGCGAAAAGATCAAAGAGCGCCTCAAGGCTGCATTCGAGAAGCGCAAAAAGCATCACAAGGATGCCAAGCGCAAGGGGCACAAGATCAAGCATCAAGGCCGCGCCTTCGGCAAATTGGTTCGCGATGACGACAAAATCAAGGAACTGCGCGACGCCTTCCACGCGGCTGCCAAGGAGCACCACGATAAGGTGAAGGATCTGCACAAGCAGTTGAAGGACGCCTCCGACGAGGACAAGGAAGGCCTTCGTGAGCAATTGAAAAACCTCCGCAAGGACTGGTTTGAAAACATGAAGGGCAACCGCGAAGAGGTTCGTGAGCGCATCAAGGAAATCCGCGAGGAATTCAAGAACAAGCGCGATGAAGTCATCGACGCGAACGAAGAAGACGGCGACAAGCCGGGCGAATAATTTACGCTAGTTAACACCTCTTGACGGGCAGCGGAAACGCTGCCCGTTTTTTTGTGGCTTGCAACGGCGCGACTCCTGAAGGAGTTATTTGCACAGCGGCATGGGCGAAGACTTTTCAGACAGCGCACTAGTATTGTTGGGGCACGGTTCCACGTTGAACGTGGACTCCGCCAGACCGACCTACCAACACGCCGACGCGCTCCGCGCTAGGAACCTATTTGCGCAAGTCGAGGAGGCTTTCTGGAAACTGGAACCGGGCGTGAGTGCGGTGTTGCGCGGTACGTTTGCCAAGCGCGTCTTTGTGGTTCCGCTATTCATCAGCGAAGGCTACTTCACGGAGGAAGTACTGCCCCGTGAACTGGGTTTTGCGCAGCGCGTTGACGGCTCATTTGAAACGATCCGGCATGACGGCGGGCAGACGATCCACTACTGCGGCCCCATCGGCACGCATGAGAGCATGACCGGCGCACTCGTCGCCCGAGCCAAAGACATCGTCGAAAGGCACCCGTTTCCCTCCCTCCCCCGGACTGAGAATACCACGCTGTTCATCGCCGGCCATGGCGCGAGCAACAACGAGAATTCGAGAAAGGCCATCGAGGATCAGGCGGAACGCATCCGGGCCAATGGCGAGTACGCCGAAGTGCAGGCGGTTTTCATGGAGGAAGAACCGCGCGTCGAGGCGTGTTACGAGTTGGCGAAAACAAAAAACATCGTTATGGTTCCGTTTTTCATCAGTGACGGGTTGCACTCCTATGAGGACATCCCGGTGATGCTGGGGGAAACGGAAAAACGGGTTCACGAACGGCTGAAAAACGGCCAACCCACCTGGGTCAATCCCACCGAACGCAGGGGAAAAAGACTCTGGTACACCGCCAGTATCGGCACCGAGCCGTTTATCGCCGAGGTGATCCTCGAACGTGTACGCGAGGCTGCCGCGCGGTAATCAGGCGATCTGATGGCTAAACATGCCGTCGCGCAGCTTGGGCTCAAACCAAGTGCTCTTGGGCGGCATGATCCCTCCCCCGTCCGCGATGGTCATCAAATCCTCGATGCTCGTCGGGTACATCGAAAAGGCGCAGGCAAACTCGCCACTGTCGACCCGTTTCTCAAGTTCACCCGTACCACGAATGCCGCCCACGAATGCGATGCGTTTGCTCCGGCGCGGATCGTCAATCCCCAGAACCGGAGCCAGCGCATGATCCTGCAGGATGCTGACGTCGAGCTGCTTGATCGCGTCATCGGGGTCGATGGCGCTTGGCTTGGGTCGCAGCGTACTCCAAGCGCCGTCAAGGTAGAGTCCAATCTCGTGCTTGCCGGTTGGTTCCGCCTGTCCGCTTTGCTCAATCTCAAACGCTTGGCCAAGCGCTGCGCGGAATTCGTCAATGGACAATCCGTTTAAGTCCTTCACCGCACGGTTGTAGCCGAGGATTTGCATTTGGTCGTGCGGGAAGATCACGGTTAAAAACAGGCCGCTCGACCCGGCACCGGACCGGCGTTGGTTGACCCGCGAGGCCGCCGCGCTGCGATGATGCCCGTCCGCAATGTACAGGTTCGGGATGCCTTTAAACCGCGTTTCAATAAACGCCGTGTCTTCTCCCCCGGCAATCGTCCATGACGTGTGGCGAACCCCGTCCGGCGCCGTGAAGTCCACGTCCGGCTCGCCGACGGCGACCCGTTCGAACAACGCATCGAGTTCCTCATCGGCCGGGTAGGTCAAGAACACTGGACCGGTCTGCGCGTCCAACACCTCAAGGTGAGCGACACGATCGTCCTCCTTGTCCGGTCGGGTGAACTCGTGCTTGCGAATCGTGTTCGCATCGTACTCGGCACAACTCGCCACCGCCACGAGGCCAAGCTGCGAGTGCTCGCCCATGATCTGACGGTATAGGTAGTAGTGCGCTTGGCCATCCTTTCGCAGCGCCCCCTCGGCGATCAGGCGGTCGAAATTTTCACGTGCCTTGGCGTAGACGCTTGGGTCGTTCGTTGCCGTGCCTTCCGGCAGATCAATCTCCGGTCGACTGACGTGCAGAAAACTGGATGGCCGCCCCTCAGCCATCTCCTTGGCCTCGGCGGTGGACATCACATCGTAGGGTAGTTCGCAAATCTCAGAAGCCCGGTTGGCGTCGGGCAGAAGCGCGGGAAAAGGCTTAACAATGGCCACAGGCGAGAAAGTACGGGAGCGCTTGGCCAAGCGCGAGAAAAACTCAAAAAAACGCAAGTCACTCGTGCAGAAACAGATGCGTCACTTGGCCAAGCGCAGGTGAATATCTCAGGCTTGCATTCGACACAGCGCGGGAGCCTAATCAACGGCCTAACCCCGTTTTGTTTATGAAAAACTACACCCACTCCAACCTAAGGAATGTCGCACTAGTGGGTCATGCCTCCTCGGGCAAGACCATGCTGGGCGAATGCATGCTAGCCTGTTGCGGAAACATCAACCGCCTCGGCTCAGTCACAGAAGGCACCACCGTCTCGGACTACCACAAGGCCGAACAGGAAAGACATTTTTCCATCCACACATCGCTGCTGCACGCCGAGTGGCTGGAAAACCGTTTCAACATTATCGACACTCCGGGCTACCTCGACTTCATCTCCGAAAGCCGGGCCGCACTGAAAGTCTCCGACATGGCCGTCATTGTCACCCATGCCACGCATGGTATCGAAATCGGCACTTCGAAAGTGTGGGAATTCGCTGAAGAGTTTAACTTGTCAAAAGTCGTCGTCGTCAACGGCATGGACTCGGAAAATGCCCAATGCGAACCGATGCTCGAGGAACTGGCGGCCACATTTGGAAAACGGTTTTTCCCGATCAACATCCCGGTCAATCCCGGCCCCGGTTTCAATCAGGCACTGGACGTCATCCGCAAAACCAAACTGACCTACAAAACCGACGGCAGCGGGGAATACGAGGAGTCCCCCGTCTCCGGAGACGACGCAGACCGCCTCGAGCAACTCCACACGCAACTAATTGAGTATGTCGCCGAGTCTGACGACTCATTGCTTGAGAAATTTTTTGACGAAGGCATCACCGAGGAGGAACTCCGCGGCGGGCTTCACAAGGCGTTTGAATCCCAGAATTTCATCCCCGTTTTCTTCACCAGCGCCGAGACAAACATCGGTGTTTCTCGGCTGATGGATTTCATCTCCAAGTACAGCAGCTCCCCCGACGATCACCCGGACGCCATCACCACCGACTCTGATGAAAACGAGGTCACAGTCTCGCTTGACGACGAAGACCCGGTCGCGTTCGTGTTCAAGACCAGAAACG
>JAPPPH010000103.1 GCA_028817635.1 Verrucomicrobiales bacterium
TTTTCGTTGATTCACAAAGACGACTCGCATGTGTCAGTTCTGTTGATTGATGTTTTCTCGGCCCGCCGTCGAAACCTCGCGCTACCGGGGCAGCCAACGCAGCCGCAGGAGCGGGTCAATGTGGAATCGGACGGCCTGACCAACTCACTGATCATCACGGCCAGCGGAGAAAATCTTGAGTTGATCCGGGAGCTGGTGGCGAAGGTGGACGTGGAGCCAACGGCGGAAACCAGTCAGTTGACGATCATCCCGTTGGAGTACGCGGACGCCCAGCGAGCCGCTGCGATGCTGCGGTCGCTGGTAAAACAGGGCCTCTATCGCCCGGGGGCGGTACGATCGGGGGCGGCTCGTGCCAACCGCGAGAGCATTGCGATCTCAGTGGATCATTCCACGAACACACTCATCGTGTCTGCCAGCCCGGAAAATCTGGCGGTCGTGCGTGAGGTGGTGAAACAAATCGACACCAAGAATTACGCCCAATCCGGTTCCCTGAAAATCTACGAATTAAAACACGCCTCGGCCACGCGCTTGGCCATGACGATCGAGTCATTCTTCAAGTCCAAGCGGACGGCGGAGGCTACTGTGGGCGACCCCGACTCAATTGTTCCCGTGACCGTGACGCCCGATGAGCGGACCAACTCACTGCTGGTCACCGGTGGCAAGGAGAGTTTTTCTGTCATCGACGAGTTGTTGCAGAAACTGGATGCCGACGCGGCGGTGGCCCAAAACCAGTACGAGGTGATCAGCTTGGCCAACGGCTCGGCGGCAAAACTGAAGCTCATGCTGGACCGATTGTTTGCCGGGCGCACGACACCTCCGGGTGGCCAAGCGCCGCAGCCGGTGACGATCATCGCCGACTCCATCTCCAATGCACTGGTGGTGGGTGCCGCGACCGAGGACCTGCCGATGGTGCGCGAGTTGGTGGAACGACTGGACGCCGAGCAGACCAGCCCGGATATCAATGTTGCGGTCTTCCCCTTGGCCAAGGCCAACGCCACGAGCGTTTCGCAGATCATTCAGGGGCTATACCGCGATACGGGAACGACAGTCGGCCCGGCAGTGGCGGTGAATGTGGATGAACGCATTAATGCGTTGGTTGTTTCCGCAGGTGAAAATGACCTCAAGCGGATCGAGGAATTAGCCAAGCAGTTGGACACGGACGAGGTGAGCCGGGTGTCGGAGATTCGCGTGTTCGCCCTCAAACATGCGAGCGCCACGGATCTGGCGTTGCTGCTCAACACCGCGCTCAACACCAAGCCGCAAAACCTCACTTCGCAAAGCGCCGACCGGCAGGAACTGCTGCAATTCATCACCCGCACGGCCGAGGAAAACGATCTGGTCACCACCGGTCTTCGCGAGGGTGTGTTGATCACGCCGGATCCCCGAACCAACTCACTGGTGGTCTCGGCTCCGGTCGACAACATGCCGTTGATCGAGCAGGTGATCGCCAAGCTCGATTCCAGTTCACCGCAGATTGCCCAGATAAAAGTGTTTCAGTTGAAAAATGCGGATGCCCGACAGATGGCGGATGTGTTGACGAGTCTGTTCCGATTGGAGGCGGCAGGGGGCGAGGCGACATCGCGTTCGATCCGCTACACGCTCGTCAAGCCGAGCGAGCCTTCGGGTGACGGTGGCAATGAGCCCACGATTGGCACTGCCGAGCAGAACGCGTTGACCGTCACCGTGGACGTGAGGACCAACAGCCTGTTGGTCGGCGGTTCCGAGCACTACGTCGAACTGGCTGTGCAGATCATCGATGAACTGGACTCCAGTCCGGCGCAGGAACGGATAACGAAGGTTTATCGGTTGAAAAACGCCCAGGCCGAAGAGATCGCCGTGGCGCTGCAACAGTTTCTTGATCAGGCTCGCGAACGGGTGCAGGCCGTGCTTGGGCAGGAAGCGGTCGGCACAGCCCAGCGTTTACTCGATCAGGAGGTGGCCATCGTGGCCGAGCCGGCGAACAACGCGCTGCTCGTGTCGGCCAGCCCACGGTACTTCGAGCAGGTGTCCGACATGATCGAGCAGTTGGATCAGCCCCAGAGACAGGTGTTGATCCAGGTATTGCTCGCGGAAGTCACTTTGGACGGCAGCAATGATCAGGGCATGGACTGGTCAATTAGCCGGGACTTTCTCCCGGACGCTGCCTTGCCGGGCAAGACGGACGGACAGGATTTCACAGCCGGCTCGAACTTTGGCAGCGAGACGGGTGCGGCCTTGGGCGGGTTGTCCGCGACCATTACCAATGGCGACGTCGAGTTCATCCTGCGCGCCATGCAGAGTGACGGTCGACTGGAGATTCTGAGCCGACCGCAAATCCTCGCGGCAGACAATCAGGACGCAACCATCGACATCGGGCAGCGCGTTCCGTTTGTCACCGGTAGCAGCTACAACGAACGGGGGAATCTGGTGAACTCGTTCGAGTATCAGGACGTCGGGGTGCAACTCTCCGTCACGCCGCGCATTAGTCCGGATGGATTTGTGAAGATGGAGGTCGAGCCGACGATCAGCTCCCTGTCCACCTCGAGCGTACCGATCTCGGAAGGCTTCAACGTTCCGGTGGTCAATAACCGTAGCGCGACCACGCAGGTCAGTGTGCAGAACGGCCAGACGATCGTGATCGGCGGTTTGATCAGCACGCAGGACAACGAGCGCGTGACAAAAATCCCGGTACTCGGGGACATTCCGTATCTGGGTGTCGCCTTCAAACGGACCAAAAAAATTCGCAGCCGGACTGAGTTGCTGATCATCATGACGCCGCACGTGATCGACACACCGGAGGAGTTGGACAAGTACAGCCGCGAGTCCATCGAGGAATCCACCTTCATGCAACCGGTGAAGGGCAGGAAAGATCAGCGCAACGAAACACAAATGCGCATTCTCAATTCCATCAAGCCCAAGGCACGCGAGGAAAAGGGCGGTGTAGAACCGAAAAAGGAACCCAAGCTGAAGAACAAAATTTAATGTCGGCGCCGCTGACCAGAGCCATGATTAGCTGGCGCTTGGCCAAGCCGCTATTGTTCGCTTTGGCGCTTGGCCAAGTGGGAACCGGTTGTGTGACTGATGGGGCGCGGAAGGGGAATGGTCGGTTCTCGCTTGGCTCGGGAGTCAAAAGTACGGTCGATTACATCCGCATGTTTACCTCTCCAACCGTACTGAACTTTGATAACACACCCGGCCCGGACGGTTTTTCTGCCAAGATTTACGCCATCGAGCGGGGCAGTGCCAAGCCGGTGAAAATCAGTTCGGGGTCGATCGAGTTCGCTCTCTTCGAGACCGTGGCAGAGGGGGAGCCGTTGCAAACGTGGAAGTACGACTCGGCTGTTCTGAACCGCCACATGTCCGAGACCAGGATCGGGGTGGCATACAACTTCCAGATGCGCTGGACGCCGGACGAGGCTCCAAAGAAAAAGGCGGCGATCGTGGCCCTGTACCGGGCACCGGATGGGCGAGTGGTTCGCGCCGTGCCGGTGGTGCTTGCGATTGGGCCATAACAATTAGGCAGGCTTGGCCAAGCGGCAAAAAGGTTGACCCGGTTTGGGGCTTGTCCTAGCGTCTCCGCCCGGTTGTCCGGAATTCCCGCGGCTTTTTATCGGCGCGGGATTCTTTTTAGCCAAGCGCTAGGCCAACCGGCGACGCAACCATGCGACACACCATTTCAGTACTGGTACAGAACAAGTTCGGCGTGCTCACGCGCGTAGCCGGGTTGTTTAGTGGCCGGGGCTTCAACATCGATTCGTTGAACGTGGCACCGACCCACGATCCCAGCATGTCCCGCATGACCATCGTGACACGGGGCGACGACACCACGCTGGATAAGATCTTCAAGCAGTTGAACAAGCTGGATGACTCGCTCGATGTAAAGGATTTTCGTGACGGCGAGTACGTCGATCGCGAACTGGTTCTAGTGCGCGTCGGGGTGGATCCCCAGTCGCGCGCCGAGGTGATGCAGATTACCGACATCTTCCGCGCGAAGATCGTCGACGTGCAGCCGGCTAGCGTGACCATCGAGATCACCGGCAGCGAGAGCAAGGTCAGCAAGTTCCTCGGGTTGATGGAAAACTTCGGCGTTCAGGAACTGACCCGAACCGGCAAGGTGGCCCTTCCGCGAAAATAAATTTTACCTAAGCAAAACTATGGCAGCAAAAGTATATCACGACAAAGACGCAGACCTGAATGTCCTGAAGGGCAAGACCATGGCCGTACTCGGCTTCGGATCGCAGGGTCATGCCCACGCACTGAACCTCAAGGACAGCGGCGTGAATGTCATCATCGGCCTCTACAAGGGGAGCAAATCAGCCAAGGTGGCCAAGAGCAAGGGCTTGAAGGTCTATGACAACGCCGAGGCGGTCAAACGCGCTGACGTCATTTTCGTCGCTGTGCCGGACACCAAACAGGCGGACGTCTTCAAGAACGACATTGAGCCGAACTTAACCAAGGGCAAGACGTTGCTCTTCTCCCACGGCTTTGCGGTGCACTTTAAGACCGTCGTGCCGCCGAAGGATGTGAACGTCATCTTGGTCGCACCAAAAGGCCCCGGCAATATCGTTCGTCGTCAGTACGTCGAGGGCAAGGGTGTGCCGAGCCTCATCGCCATCGAGCAAAACGCCGATCGGCAGGCCAAGAAAATCGCCCTCGCTTGGGCCAAGGGTATTGGCGGTACGCGGGCCGGTGTCATTCAGACCACCTTCAAGGAGGAAACCGAAACCGACTTGTTTGGCGAACAGACTGTACTTTGCGGCGGCACAAGCGCATTGATTCAGGCCGGTTACGAGGTATTGGTTGAGGCCGGCTATCAGCCCGAGATGGCTTACTTCGAGTGTCTCCACGAATTGAAGCTGATCGTCGATCTGATCAACGAGGCCGGAATTAGCGGCATGCGTTTTTCCATCTCCGAGACCGCCAAGTGGGGCGACGTCAAGGTGGGGCCGAAGATCATCGACTCCAGTGTGAAAAAGCGAATGAAAGCTGCACTGAAGGATATTCAGGACGGCAAATTCGCCAAGGCTTGGGTGCGCCAGTACAAGACCGGCTACAAGCAGTACAACAAACTGCTCAAGGACGGCGAGAAGCACGGCATCGAAAAAGTGGGCACGCGTCTGCGCTCCATGATGCCGTGGATGCAGAAGCGCACCGTGAAGGGCGCTCAGGCGGCCTATTAAAGATCCAAAATGTTTTTCACCGCTTGGCCAAGCGCTTGGCCAAGCGGTTTTTTTGTGCCCTGAAAAAATTCGAATCGAGCAACCATTTCGAAAAAGCGGTGTTTGAGAGAGTCGTGACGGATAGAAAATCAGGTATAATAAAACGCGCGGTGACTCCGTTTTTCATGCTTGGCGCCCTGGTTTTGGAGGCTTCGGCCATTCAGGATTCCCAGACGCAGGGGAATGACTATTCGGTGATTTCGAAGCGAAATGCGTTCAATTTATCCAATGAACCACCGCCTCGAAAGGAGACCGCTCCGCCGCCTGAGCCTCCGAAGAATCTCGATCTGAAGTTCACCGGAATCTTCAAGTTGAAGGGTGTGGAGAAGGCTTGTTTGGCCGTGATCGACACCACAGCCAAACCACCCGAGACGAAATATTTACAGATGCCGGTGGGAGACAAGCAGGACTCTATCGAAGTCACAGCGATCGATGCCAAGACCGGTCTGGTCAAATTACTGCGAAATGGGACTCCGATAGAGTTGAGCCTTAGCAATGACGAGCACACTTTCAAAACTTCCGTGGCCAAGGCCCCGACGAAAAGTAGTTCACGCTCATCCTCCTCCAAGACGTCATCCCGATCATCGAGCAGTTCACGGTCGAGTTCCGGGGCATCGTTTGCCCGCCCAACACGCTCAAGTTCGTCCCCAACATCCGCAAGTCGGACAGCCTGTGGTTGTCGGGCGGTTCCCAGTCGGGGGTCCAATGAGG
>JAPPPH010000443.1:0-4463 GCA_028817635.1 Verrucomicrobiales bacterium
AGGGTGAACAGAGCGAACAGGCCGAGACGGTTGCCAGCATGAGTTACCTCTACGGTATCGCGCTGATCATCATCTACGGCCTGCTGGCCATTCCGTTCAGCTCGTACATCCAACCAATCATCGTCATGGCGGCGATTCCATTCGGGCTGATCGGCGCGATCTGGGGCCACATCGTGATGGGGATGGACGTCACGATCCTTTCCGGTTTTGGCGTGGTGGCGCTAACCGGCGTGGTCGTTAACGACAGCCTCGTGATGGTTGACTATGTCAATCGAAAACGCGGCATCGGCCTGAGTGAAATGGAGTCGGCGCGACAGGCCGGCATGTCCCGTTTCCGGCCGATCATCCTGACCTCGCTGACCACCTTCGCCGGGCTCACGCCGTTGCTGCTTGAAAAAAGTCTACAGGCCAAGTTCCTCGTACCTATGGGTGTCTCGCTTGGTTTCGGGGTCATCTTCGCCACCGTCATCACGCTGATCCTCGTGCCGTCGATGTACCTCATCCTCGAGGACATCCGCGACTTCTTCCTGGGCCCCGAAGACAAGCTATAGCCCCCGCTTGGCCAAGCGCTTGGCTTGGGGCAGCAAGGCCGCTACCCTGCCTGCGTGAAGCGCCTGTTTTTTTCCCTGACAATTCTTTGTGCACTTGGCCTGCAATCCGTCTCCGCGGCCAAGCCGAACATCCTGTTCATCATGGTGGACGACCTCGGCAAGGACTGGATCTCCTGCTACGGCGCAGACGACATCGAGACGCCGCACATCGACCGTCTGGCCAAGGGCGGCCTCAAGTTTCACAACGCGTGGTCGATGCCGCAGTGCACGCCGACCCGCGCCACGCTGCTCACCGGCCAGTACCCGTGGCGCACCGGCTGGGTGAACCACTGGGACGTCCCGCGCTGGGGCGTCGGTTACTTCGACTGGGCCAAGTACACCTCGTTTGCGAAGGTGATGAAAACTGCCGGCTACGCCACGGCCATCGCCGGCAAGTGGCAGATCAACGACTTTCGCATCGAGCCCAACGCGTTGAAAAAACACGGCTTCGACGACTGGGCCGTTTGGACCGGCTACGAGACCGGCAACCCACCGAGCAACGAGCGTTACTGGGACGCCTACATTCACACCCGCTCCGGCAGCAAAACGTACAAGGGCGAGTTCGGGCCGGACATCTACTGCAATTTCCTCATCGACTTCATGAAGCAACACCGCGACGAGCCGATGATGCTCTACTTCCCAATGGCCCTTACACACGGCCCGCTCGTGCCGACACCGGACGAGCGCAACGCCACCTCCAGCAGGGACAAGCTGAAGGGCATGGTGCGCTACACCGACACACTCGTCGGGCGACTAGTCGCCGCGCTGGATGAATTGAAAATCCGCGAGCGCACGATTGTAATTTTCACCACCGACAACGGCACCAGCGGCGGCCTGCGCGGCACGGTCGGCGGCAAACGACCAAGCGGCGGCAAGGCCTCCAAGTACGAGGGCGGCGTGTGCCAGCCGTTCATCGTGAACGCCCCCGGCCTCGTCCCGGGCGGCCGCGAGACCAATGCGCTCACCGATTTTTCCGACCTGCTGCCGACCTTCGCCGAGCTTGGCCAAGCGCAACTGCCCAAGGGCGTGACGCTCGACGGCAAGTCGTTTGCTCCCCTGCTGCTTGGCCAGGCGGACGACTCGCCGCGCGACTGGATCATGGCGCTTGGCCACGGCGCCGGACGGCTCGACGAGAAAGGCGTGCGCGGCACCCGCGACTTCGCCGACCGCGTTTTCCGCGACAAGCGCTACAAGGTTTGGCTCGGCAACAAGCCGGAGATCACTGCGTTGTACGACCTCAAGAACGATCCGCTCGAGCTGCACAATCTGCTCAAGAGTACCAAGCCGGAACACTTGGCTGCGCTGAAGAAATTCCGCGGCATCATCGACAGCCAGCCCAAGGTCGACGGCCGGCCGTTGTATCGCCCCCGCAAGGCAAACCCTTGGGACAAGAGCATCAACGCCCAGCCGGCCAAGGAGAAAAAGCCCCGGCCCAAGCGGGATCGCCGCCGGCAACGCAAGGCCGATCAGCAGTAATCGCATGCCGGAAGCCACGCGCATCAGGGATCTGCCTGCCAGCGAAAAGCCGCGCGAACGGCTCTTGGCCAAGGGCGCCGATGCGCTGCGCGAAAGCGAACTGATCGCCATCCTGCTGCGCACCGGCACACAGGGCCTGTCGGCCATCGACGTCGCCCAGTCACTGCTCACCAAGTTCGGCTCGCTCGAGGCGCTCGCAAAGGCGCCGGTTGATGAGCTGCGCGTCAAAGGCGTCGGCCGCGACAAGGCGGTCACGCTCAAGGAGGCGTTCCGCCTGGCCAAGCGCATGGCCGACGAGTTGCGCCACGAATCGCCGGTGCTCGACACGCCGGAAAAACTGGCCGCGCTGTTGCGCGAGGACAATCGACTGCTGGAGGTGGAACACTTTCACGTGGTGCTGGTGAATGCCAAACGGCGGCTGATCCGCGTCGAGACTCTTGCGCGGGGCACGCTCGACTCGCTGGTCACCCACCCGCGCGACGTGTTTCGACCCGCGATCAGCGCCAACGCCTCGGCAGTATTCCTTGCTCACAACCACCCAAGCGGCGACCCCACTCCGTCCGAGGCCGATATCCGGTTTACACGCGACATCGTCCGCGCCGGCAAGTTGTTGAAAATCGACGTACTCGACCACATCATCCTCGGCCGCCGCACGACGGAGCGGGGCAAGGACTATGCCTCGCTGCGCGAACTCGGCTATCTTTACGAATGATTCATCCCACCGCCATCGTCCACGAAAACGCGCAGGTTCACGACAGCGCCGAGATCGGCCCTTACGCCATCATCGACGAACACGTCACGCTCGGAGCCGACTGCGTGGTCGGGCCGCACGCGCACCTCACCGGCCAAACAACGATCGGCAGCGGCAACCGCTTCCACACCGGCTGCGTCATCGGCGACGCACCGCAGGACATAAAGTACGACGGCGAGCCAACCCGCTTGATCGTCGGCGACGGCAACACCTTCCGCGAACACGTCACCATTCACCGCTCCAACACGCTCGAGGAGGACACGCGGATCGGCTCGGAAAACATGTTCATGGCCAACAGCCACGTCGGCCACAACGCGATCCTCGGCAACCGGGCGATCCTCGCCAACGGCGCACTCGTCGGCGGCCACGCGATCATTGGCGACGGCGCGTTCCTCTCCGGCAACGCTGTCGTGCACCAGTTCTGCCGCGTCGGCTCGATGGCAATGATGCAGGGCTGCTCCGGCGTGAGCCTCGACTTGCCGCCGTTCACCATCGTTCGCGGCATCAACGGCATGTGCGGCCTCAACAGCGTCGGCCTCAAGCGCGCCGGTTTTTCCAGTGAGGAACGGCTCGAGTTGAAGCAGACCTACCGGGCGTTGTTCATGGGGAGCGACCTGATGAAGGACGCCATCGCCAAGGCGCGCGAACGATTCACCGGCGTGTTGGCGGAGCAGTTCCTCGACTTCATCGACAGCAGCGAGCGCGGCACCTGTTCCCACACCAAGCGCTGACGCCGGTCAACTCCGCCTCAGCGCCCCCTGATCGACATTCCACCGATGCAGGTTGGCCGAGAGTTCGCTTGGCCAGTTTTCCTCCGTGCACGTCATGAACACCTGGCCAAGCGCCTGTCCGGTACGACTGATCAACGGCAACAAACCAGCCCGGCGCTCGGCGTCCAACTCCCCCATCACGTCGTCAATCAAGAGGATCGGTGGTGACCCGTGGATGCCGGTAAGGTACTCGGCCTGCGCCATTTTCAACGCGATGGAAAACGTCCGCTTTTGGCCTTCGCTCCCGAACTGCGCCGCCGGTTTATCGTCCAGCGACAGCTTCACCTCGTCACGATGCGGCCCGATGATCGTGCTGCGGTACCGCTGCTCCCTCGCGCGGGACTTGGCCAGTTCCACCGCGAAATCCTCCCGCACACTCGGTGCATAATTCATCTTCGCATCCTCCGGCCTAGCAGCGATCTTCCGGTAACCCAGGCGCACCAGTGGCGACAACTTGTCCACCAACCCTCGCCTTGCGGCCATCAGCTTGTCGCCGGTCGCGATCAACTCAGTCGTAAAACTCTCCAGCAGCGCGGCGTCCGGCGTATCCCGCTTGAGCAGCGCATTGCGAGAACGAAGCGACTCTGTGTAACGGTGCAGCAACCCGAGATATCCGGGCTGCGTCTGTGTCAGCAGCAGATCGAGGAACCGCCGCCGTGACTTGGCCGAGCCCTTGACGAGGTGTAAATCCTCCGTGCAAAACACCACCGTCCGCAACGTACCAAGGTAGTCGACCAGACGGCGGATCGGCTTTTCATTGACCGTTAACTTGCGCTGACCAGTCGACCAGTAATAGCGCACGTCACACTGCGCTTGGCCAAGCGTAGTGCCCCCGGCGAAAAAAGCCGGTCGACCGTGATGAATGATCTGCGAGTT
>JAPPPH010000443.1:4473-5888 GCA_028817635.1 Verrucomicrobiales bacterium
TATAAGATAAACCGCCTCGAGCAGGTTGGTTTTGCCCTGGGCATTGCGCCCAAGCAACAGGTGAAACCCCGGCTCAAACTCAGCCTCGAGTTTACGGTAATTCCGGAAATCACGAAGTTTGAGCTTGGCCAAGTGCACGCCGCATCTTGGCCGAAGCCGCCAAGCCGTTACGAGAGCAAACCGTTAAAAACGAAACAAAGCACCCACCTTCGCCACCAACTCAAAGTCTCGCATAATAAGGCCAGTTTTTTCATCCACATAACCTTGGTTCACAACAACAAAAAATTTTGAGCCCGGCCGATATTCCCACTGGAAACGACTGTTGACTCCAAGAGACTCTGATACATTGTCGTACTGTACGAGATTAGAGACACTCATTTCAGGAGTAAATGAGTACTTCACATTTCCGGAAAGCATGTCGATCTTGGAATCCTCCATTAGATCCCAGTCAATGTATGTAATCGAATATTCCCCGCCGATCTTTAAATTTGGCCACGGAGTATATCTCATCTCAACACCAAATGTTTGGCTAGTGCCATCGTAAAATCCACCCACTTTGTATTTGGGGAAAATAGCAAGTGGCCGGTTCAATCCGATATAGCTGTATAAGCGTGCCTCCCACCAATCATAATCTCCTGCAGGTATCACCGAACCATCAGCAATATAAAAATTTTCATCTGGTCGATCTGTCAAATGATGCACTTTCAGACCTATACTGTCCTGCGACTCGAAGTAAATAGAAGCAAGCGCAAATGATTGATCTGTATCGACTACGTTATTGCCCAAGTCTGTGTTCACCTCGATCTCGTATCCGTGCCTAGAATTTCGTATCCAACTAACAGAATCGTAGTATGGAATAATATCAGCTTCGAATTGATAGCGACGGACGCCACGTCGCCGAACATATCCCATTGTTGGATTAAACTCATCTCCGATCTCGGTCACGCTTACTGACAGATCTAAATTTCGATCGAATAGTTTCGCCTCAATTCCCCAAGCTGATTCCAATCCAGATTGATCCTCCGTATGAGTACCAAGCGTGTAGAGATTGGAAATGAAAGTTTTCCCGCCAAGAAGGTTACTACTGCGATACTGAAAATCGACACCTCCAACTGCGTTCATAATTTCAGAATTTGAGTCTCCGATGGTCGTTAAAAAACCAACGGAAGATTGCTCGAATAAGTTCTTACTTAGTCTTCCAACGAAAACATTTCTAGGTCCATCAACACCATCAACCACCGCATCTAGCACCCCCAGATTGTAATCCTTAATGCGTCCAGTTATTTTTCCAGCGAAATGAATCGGCATTATCTCCCCCCGACGATTCAAACCAACTCGACGACTGAAAAAAGGCATTAACAATTGCCCGCCAGAACTGGATGAACGCCGGCTAGCAGACTCTGAACCGACAAATG
>JAPPPH010000423.1 GCA_028817635.1 Verrucomicrobiales bacterium
GGTCGGGATAAACAATCCATCCGGCTGGGCGGTCGCACCTTGCTGGCACACGCCAAGGCCGCCTCGATCGGGGCCGGGTGGAAGCCGAGGGTGGTCGCTACCGACCGGCAGCCGGGGCTGGGGCCGCTAGGGGGTATCGCGACCGCACTGCAACAAGCGAATCATTCGCGTGTGTTGTTCGTCAGTTGTGATATGCCGTTTTTGACCGGCGAATTGTTAACCCGTTTTTTTGGTGCAGCCGTGTCCGCCCCGGGGCCGCTGTTCACGCAGCACGTCAGGGGCGTGGGCTTTCCGTTTTTGCTACGCCGTGATGATTTGAAAATTGTGGAGCGGCAGATTGCCAAAGACGCGTTGTCGCTACAGCGCTTGGCCAAGTGCTTGGCTGCGAGGGCATGGGAACCGCCGCCCGAATTTGAGCCTCAATTGTTTAACATCAACACACCGGACGATCTCGATGAAGCAAAGCGCCGGTGGAGGGAGGTCAGTCGATGAAGTCGATTCGATGCGCGCTGTTTTTTGGTTTCATGCTCGGTGCACTTGGCCAGGCGCTTGGCCAGGCGGAGCGGCACGAATTCTCCCGGCCGCTGATGGGGATGGCGTTTCGCATTGTCGTATACGCGGAGGCCAAGCCGTTGGCCAAGCGGGCGGGTGATGCCGCGTTCGATCGCGTGGCCGTGCTCAACAAGATCATGAGCGACTACGATCCGCAGAGCGAGTTGAGCCAACTTTCCGACCTTGCCGGCAGCGGCAAGGCCGCGCGAATCAGCGGCGAACTGTTCCGCGTGCTGGACGCCGGGCAGGCGTTGGCGACGAACTCAGGCGGCGCGTTTGACGTGACCGCAGGAGCGGCGACCCAGCTTTGGAGGCGAGCCCGTCGCCTTAAGCGAATGCCGCCGGAGTACGTCATCGAAAATGCGAGAAAGGCATCCGGCTATCGCGCACTCAAGCTGGACGGGGATGCAAAAACCGCCGAGTTGACGAAGCCGGGAGTGCGGCTGGATCTGGGCGGCATCGCCAAGGGATACGCGCTGGACGAAGCGCTGAAAATAATGCGCGAACATGGCCTGCGGCAGGCTCTCGTCTCCGCCGGGGGAGACATCGCAGCCGGCAATTCGCCACCCGGCAAACCGGGCTGGAAGATTGCGCTGCTAGGATTAAAGGAGGATGCCGCGACGGAATTTATCTGGGTGAACAACGGTGCAGTCGCCACCTCGGGGGATCTTTTTCAAGTGCTGGAACTGGACGGCAAACGCCACTCGCACATCATCGATCCGCGCACGGCAAGGGCGATCACGGAACAGCGGCTGGTACACGTGCTGGCCCCCACCGCAATGCAGGCGGACAGTCTCGCCACGGCCATCAGCGTGTTGGGGCACAAGGACGGGATGCGCTTGGTTTCCGGCGGAAAAAATCTCGGCGCACGGGTGGCCTATCGCGATGCGCTTGGTCAAGTGAAGGAGGTCGCGAATCCAGTCTTCCGCGCCTGGCCAAGGGTAGACGTGAAAAGCGAACGCCAATCAAAATCGCCGAACTGTGACTGATCGGAGGTAGGGACGGCTGTCCCAGCCGTCCTCGGCAATCCGAGGCGCATTAGGCGAACCACGTAATACACGGAAAGAAATCCCAAGGAGAGGGGACATTCTTGTCCCCTCATTAAACCATTAAGAACTTTCACGGGGACATTCCTGTTCCCGCTCCTTGGGCCAAGCGGTTGGCTTGGGTTAGGCGTTGTTACCGGTGATCTGGAGGTACTCGCGGTCCTTGATGATGCCGGGTGCCGGGACGGGGTATTTGCCATCGGGGTTGGTCTTCAGCGGCGCGTCGGATTCCATGGTCAGTTTCTCCGCGTCCGGGCAGAGGTCGTGATCGTGGTTGAGCACCTGATCGTAGGTGACTTCCTGTCCGGTGTGTGACGCGAATCGGCCCATGGCGGTGACCACGCTGGCCTGCACGCCGCGTTCGCACTCGTTGAACGGCTTGTTGTCGCGGATGGCGGTCATGAGGTCGTTCCACTCGTCCTGATACGGATTGCTTTCGCGACCGGGATAAGCCCACGCGACCGGGTCGTTGAAACTTTGGCCCTTGAAAATTTTGCAGGGCGCGGGGGCGTGGCCGGCCTGAGAGATGATGCCGAGTCCCTTCGAGCCGTGGGCGTAGCTGGCGAATTCGCCATGACACCCGTTCATGGTGCGGCCGTGCATATAAAGCTTGGCACCGTCCTTGAAGGTGTATTCCACGGTGTAGGAATCGAGGTTTTGGTCGACGTAATCCTGCCCGCTCGGGGCCTCGCGGTAGTGGCGCCCACCGGCACCCTGCGCCTTGACCGGCCAGTCGTCCTTCATCCAGCAGCATTCGTCGATGTTGTGGATGAAGTAGTCGCTGAACGATCCGCCGCTAGCCCAGATGAAGCTGTGGAAACGGCGAATCTGGTAAAGCAGTTCACTCTCATCTTTCTTTGGCGGAAGGGAAAAACAGGAGGCCACGGGGCCGTGGAGGCGGTAGGCGCGCAGCAGGTTGATGTCACCAAGTTCGCCGTCCTTGATGCGGTTGAACAGTTCCCCTCGCGCGCGGCTATGGCGGCACATTAGGCCGACACCGACCTTGAGGTTCTTTTTCTTGGCCTCCTCGTTGAGGGAGAGCATGCGCCTGGCGGTGATGCCGTCCGGGCAGACCGGTTTTTCCATGAACACGTTCAGTCCGCGCTCGATGGCTTTTTTATAGTGAACCCAGCGGAAGGCGCACGGGGTGGTGAAGATGACGACGTCGCCTGCGTCGAGATTATCCATCGCCTTGGCGTAACCATCGAAGCCGATGTAGCGGCGGTCCTCCGGCACGTCCACCCGGTCCTTGCCACGGCGTTTGAGGGCGCGGAAGCTGTTTTCCATCTTGGCGGTGGAAACATCAGCCATGGAGACGAGTTTGGTGCGGGCGATGTCTTCCGGGACGGAGAGGGCGTTTGAGGCGGCACCGGTGCCGCGACCGCCGGCGCCCACGAGGGCGACCTTGGTAAAATCATCCATGGAGGCGTGCACGCGCGGGATCGTTACGCCGGCGAGGGCGGACGTTGCGGTGACGGCTCCGGTGGTCTTCTTGATGAAGGTGCGTCGGTTGCTTGAGAACGAATCGTTAGGCTTGTTCATCGCGGCCATGCTTACTCCGACGCCGGCGGAGCCGTCAACTTCAATTCTTTTTCAGATCCGCCGAGTTTTCCGTTGATGGATAAACCTTTTCGGCGCGGTCGCGTTGGTGTAGTCAAGCGGCTTCCGGTTGCCTGTTTTTGAGTCGTTGTTTTTGGCGTCGATGTTTTTCGTAAAGACCAGATCGAGGAGACTGCGAAGGGGGATGACCCCTGTCGCCATGCTGTTGTCGCTGCTGACTGTGGAGTCAGCTACGGCGAGGGAGATTGATTTTTCGCGGGACGTCCTCCCAATCCTCTCAGACAAATGTTTTCACTGTCATGGGCCGGATACGAAAGAGGCGCGCAAGGGGGATCTTCGGCTGGACGACGAGGCCGATGCCAAGCGCGATCGCGACGGCTATCGCGTGCTCGATTCCGCCAACCCGGCGCAGAGTGAACTGCTCGCCCGGATCACGGCCACCGATGCGGATGACCTGATGCCGCCGCCGGATGTGGGGCGGCCGTTGTCTGCGGAACAAATTGAGACGTTGAAGCTATGGGTAGCGCAGGGCTCCAAGTGGGGGAGGCATTGGGCGTTCGAGCGGGTCAAGCGGCCTGCGCTTGGCCAAGCGGGGGTTCACCCGATCGATGAACTCGTCGGCCGCCAACTGGAGGCCAAGGGCATGCAGGCCAACCCGAGGGCTGATCGCCGGACGCTGATCCGCCGGTTGAAACTCGACCTGACCGGTCTGCCGCCGACCCCGGCGCAGGTGAAGCGTTTTCTTGAGGACGACCAACCGGGCGCGTGGAATCGGCTCGTGACTCGGACGCTGGCGTCGCCAGCCTATGGCGAACGCATGGCGTGGGACTGGCTGGAGGCGGCGCGCTACGCCGACTCAAACGGCTATCAGGGTGACCGTGAGCGTTCGATGTGGCCCTGGCGCGACTGGGTGGTTCGTGCGTTCAACGACAACATGCCGTTCGATGAGTTCACGATTCAGCAGTTGGCCGGTGATCTTTTGCCGAATGCGACGCACGAACAAATTTTGGCCACCGGCTTCAACCGCAACCACATGATCAATGGCGAGGGCGGCCGCATCGCCGAGGAGAATCGCGTCGATTATGTGTTCGACATGACCGAGACCATGGGCACGGTTTGGCTTGGCCTGACGCTCAATTGCAGTCGTTGCCACGACCATAAATTTGATCCACTCACTCAGCGCGAGTATTACGAGTTCACCGCGTTCTTCAATCAGACGCCGGTCAACGGCGGCGGCGGCGACCCGGCGACTCCGCCGATCATCGAGACCGGTTCGCCTGAGTTGAGGGCTGACATTGATGAAGCCGGCAAGGTTGCTACGCTTCGACAGGCACAGGTGGAGGCGCGGCAAAAAGCGATCGCCACTAAGCAAACCGAATGGGAGGCCAAGCGCAGGGAAGCCTTGGCCAAGCTCAAGACGGACGATTGGGTTTTGATGACGCCGATCGAGGCCAAGGCCAAGGGACAGACGTTGACCATCGAGCCAAGCGGCGCCGTCCTCGCGACCGGCGACAACCCGGAGAAGGACGAGTATGAACTGGTGTACCGCTTGGCCAAGGGGGGGGTGACAGCGTTCAAACTGGAGGCGGTGCGGCATCCCTCGATGACCGAAGGTCGCCTGGCTCGATCGGACTCCGGGAATTTCGTGCTGACGGATGTGCGTTTTCGACCAAAAGAGGCCAAGGACGCGCTGTCAATAAGCGGAAGTCAGGCGACGTTTGAGCAGGGCAGTCACAAGATCGGCAATTCGCACGACAGCAATCCTGAGACCGGCTGGGCGGTCTGGAACGGAAAAACCATCGACCGAGATCACGCAGCAATGTTCCGCCTAAAAGATGTGTTCAATGTGAAGGATGGAGGCGAGTTGGCGGTGTCGCTCAAATTTAATTCGTCGGCCAAGCATCACAACATCGGTTACTTTCGCCTCTATCAGTCAATCATGAAAGAGCCGAAACTGGAGAGCGCGGAGGCGATGCTGTTGGCTGCGCTGGAGACGCCGGTCGACAAACGGACAGACGACGACAGGAATCGCATCAAGGCAGCCTACGAGGCGGCGGATGCAGAGTTGGTTCAATTGCGTGCCGATAAAAAAGAGGCGGATGATCGGTTGAACGGTTTGCGGCGACAACTGGCCAAGGTGATGGTCATGCAGGAAATGGGCAAGCCGCGCAAAACGTACATGCTCGATCGCGGTCTTTACACCAAACGCGGCGAGGAGGTCGCCGCCGGGGTTCCGGCCTCGCTACCGAAATTTCCCAAGGGGGAGAAAAACAACCGGCTTGGCTTGGCCAAGTGGCTGGTCGATCGCGATCATCCGTTGACGGCACGGGTCACGGTGAATCGTTTTTGGCAGGCGATTTTCGGGATCGGGTTCGTGAAGACGGCGGAGGATTTTGGTGTGCAGGCGGAGTACCCGGCGCAGCGGGAGTTGCTCGACTGGTTGGCGGTGGAATTCATGGAGTCCGGCTGGGACGTGAAACATTTGATGCGAACCATCGTGACCAGTGAGACGTATCGCCGAAGCTCGGCGATCACCTCCATGGAACGGTATGAACTGGATCCGGAGAATCGGCTACTCGCCCGTGGGCCGCGCTTTCGGCTGCCGTCGTGGATGATTCGCGATCAGGCGCTGGCGTCGTCCGGCATCCTCAACGACCGACAGGGTGGCGCCTCGGTCAACGGCTATCAGCCGGAGGGCGTCTGGGAGGAGG